>JBGCES010000370.1:0-6367 GCA_045106545.1 Saprospiraceae bacterium | reverse complement strand
ATAGTAAACTACCAATTGCACCAAAGCCTACAACAATTGCAATTTGCGTTGGAATACTTGCACCAGCAAAAACCTGAATATCCCATAGACTATTGGCGAATACAATACCGATAAGTATTCCTAAAATGCCACCAGTGATATAACCACTAATGCTGATATTGGAGTGGTTATAGTGTCCCCACGCCAAGGTAAAAATATGAATAATGAAAAAGTCATATAGTCCAATACCGAGTAAAGCTAATGGTATGTATTCTAAGGTTCGATAGACAATATTTTCCATCCAGTGATAGCGAAGATGGGCAGCGAACCCCATTTCTTCCACCGAATGATGCACTTTATGAAATTCCCACAACGTATCTGACTTATGTAACAAGCGATGAATCCACCATTGCACAAAATCCCTTACCAAAAAACCAACAATCAAAACCACCCACATCGGAGCAGACTGCAATGGATTTTGTGCTTGTAGATCAAAGCCACCAGCAATCGCCTTGATACCATCATTAAATAAATTGACGACCACATCTGACGCAGCATTATAGATAATCAGAGAGAAAAGGAAAAAATTAAAGAACATATAGAATGCATCCAGCCAGAAGTCTTTGCGTAAGACGGGCTGCTTTTTTCGCCAAGGAATAATAATCTCTAAAACAAGAAAGAAGAGCGAAACCGCGATCAACCAATAAAAGTAATTTTTCCAACTAGGGTTGGTGATTTCATTCAATAAATAGTTGCCATAACCTGTGTAACCATTAACGAATATGTTCCAATACTTTTCCATTATATTAATTTAACTGTTTTTTTAAATCTGCCAAAAGGCGGTCGTATTCTGCTTTTGGTGTATGTTGTTCAATCTCTATTCCTATACCTTCTTGGTGACGGTAAGACCATTCAATCCATGAACCGTCGTAGTTCTTGACATTGGGATATCCTAGCAACTCGGTTAATACATAGGTAGTATGCGAGGAACGAACCCCAGATTGGCAATAGGTGATAATTGTTTTATCGGCAGTAACGCCAGCCATTTTCATATTGTAATGAAGGTCTCTTAGCGATTTGAGACAGTGGTCACCTTGCAGATCTACTGCATCAGACCAATTTAAATGCCGTGCTGTGGGAATGCAGCCATAGGTGTATGCCCCTTTCTTATAAGGATACAATTTACTCTTGCTGATATAAGGCTTTCCATAGTATTCTTCTGGTTCTCTCGTATCCAAAATAATAGTATTGGTATCTAAAATAGCTGCTTGAATATCTTCTAAGGTAGCGACTTGAGGTAGATTTTCTGCCTTTACAAAATTAAAGAGAGTCGATTTTATATTGGCTCTTGGTTCAGTAGAAAGCAGGAGACCTGCTTTTGTCCAAGCCATTTTACCTCCATTCATCACGGCAATATTATCATAGCCATATAAAGTCAATATCCAACGAAAACGCATAGCATCTACGCAGCCTTTAGTATCATATAGTACGATTTTTTCGTTAAGAGCTACACCATTTTTGGATAATAAAGCCTCCATTTGTTGTTGGCTTGCCATCATGCCACCGTATTCATAATCTACTTTATTTTCGTAGTCTGGTCGCCATAACTGGATAGCATTAGGAAGATGTCCTGCTTCGTACTTTTCTTCTTTACTAATCTCAAAGATCGTCATGGAATAGTTACTATCTATCCATTCTTTCACTTGCTGAACGCTTACTAAATGCCGCCCAATAACATCGGCTTTGGAATGACTATGTTCCGTTACTATAGTTGAATTTTCTACTTGCTCAGAAGTACAACTCGTAAAGAAAATCACCAATAAACAAGAAAAAATTAAACCAAACTTCATAATTGATTAATGATATAAGGACTTAATAATATAAGAGTCATCTATTACCTGGCTGCTTTCCACGCCTGATATCCTCCTTCCAAATTATACAATTTTTCAAATCCCACTACGTCCATTAGATTGCATGCTTTCACACTGCGCCGTCCGCTACGACAATAAACTAAATAGGTTTTAGTCGTATCCAATTGCTGAATTTGCTGTGCAAATTGGTCGCTTTTCACATCTAAACTGACTGCGCCTTCAATTTTTCCAGTCGCTATTTCTGCGGGCGTACGCACGTCTAGCAATACTACATTAGAATCGTTCATCTTTTCTTTGAAGGTGGTGACATCTATATTAGTATAATTACCTGATTGAGTCTGTGCATTGCAAGCCAGCGCGATCAAGGCAAGTATTGCAATGATTAGAATGGTTAATTTCATATTATTTTTATTCGTTGGTTTGTAAAGTATATTCCTGAAGGTTTGGAGAAGAAGGTTGATTACTCTGCTGATCATAGTAATCAACCGCATTTTGAATATTCATAAAAAAGTGCTGTTGCCCGATTTTTTTAATAAAACCACCACGTTCCATCATATCTCGCACTGGACCACGTACGCCAGAAAAATACAAATTAAGTTGCTTATTTTGACATAGCTCCAATACTTCTTCGAGCGCGTGTAACGCACTGCTATCCAGATCACTGATGGTATTGGCGGGTAGCACTACCGTTTTTAGGACAGCTCCCTTGCGTTGGATTTCTTCATCAATCGTATCTTTAAAATGCGTTGTATTAGCAAAATACAATTGGGCATCGAAGCGTAAAATTAATAAATCTGCTCGTTCCTCGATGTGTTGAAAACGATCGACATTGCGGTAAAAGTCGGTTTCGGGTATTTTTCCCAATATTGCAACGTGAGGGCGGGTAGTTTGATACAAAACTACTGCCAGCGATAGAATGACCCCAATGCCAATGCCCAGTTCGATCCCCAATGTCAAGGTAGCTACAAACGTGACGACTAACATCCAGAAGTCAGAGCGATCACTCTTCCAAAGATGTACCGCTTCCTTTACATCAATTAATCCAAAAACAGCAACCATAATCACGGAAGCTAAAATAGCTTGTGGCAGATAATAAAACAGCGGTGTTAAGAACAATAGAGTTAAGACAATCAATGCCGCACTAAAAATAGCTGACATCCCCGTTTTTGCACCTGCCTGATCGTTGACGGCAGTACGCGAGAAGCCGCCCGTGACGGGATAACTTTGCAAAAACGAACCGCCAATATTTGCCGCTCCAAGCGCGATGAGTTCTTGATTAGGAATAATCTTATAATCACGGTGCTTGGATTGAATGGCTTTGGCAACCGCAATACTTTCCATAAAACTAACCAAAGCAATAGTTAAAGCAATGGGTAATAAAGACTGCCAGTGCTCCGTTTCTAAAGAAGGCATGGAGAAGGTAGGTAGTCCATCAGGAACTGTTCCTACGATTTTTACCCCTTGCTCCGTCAAGCCCAACCCATAGACCGCCAGAATACCAAATACAACTGCTACTAATTGCCCAGGAATGGTAAATTTCGATTTTTTCACCATCCTGATTAACATAATCCCTATTATAGCAATAGTAACCGTTACCCAATTTATCGCGTCAAACTGGCTAATTGCGCCACCGATAATTTCATGTACATGGTGACTACGCGCGATATTTACGCCGAGTAAATGTTTGAGTTGACTCAATCCGATGATCAATGCAGCAGCGGAAGTAAAACCACTAATAACGGGATGTGATAAAAAATTGACTAAAAATCCCAAACGAAAAACACCTAGCAGGAACTGAATCAATCCGACCATTAACGCCAGCGTGATGGCGAGTAAAATATACATTTCTGTACCACCTTCTGCTAGTACGCCAATTCCCGAAGCCGTTAATAAGGATACCATCGCAACTGGGCCAACTGCAAGTTGGCGCGATGTTCCTAAAATGGCATACAAAACCAAGGGAATCGTACAAGCATAAAGCCCATAAATTGGTGGTAATCCCGCAATCATGGCATAGGCCATCCCCTGAGGAATTAGCATTATCCCTACCGTCAAGCCAGCAGCTAGATCACTTTTGAGTAGTGTCTTGTTATATTGTGGCAACCAATTTAATATGGGTATATATTCTTTGATATTCATTCAATAGCTATTTTATTATTCAGATAGTTTCTTATCCATAATAATGGATGTTGCAAAAGTAGCTAAACCGAATATAGCAGTTTGTGATCAAGGTTACAAAGCAAATCAGATAGTCCGATCAATATTGGTCTTGGTATAGACAGGAATCCATTGTAAAATGGGTAGGTATTTTTTCCAACGCATTTTGTTCCATTATTTTGCAGACTAAGTATCGGCTAAATGAAAAAAGAGGGATTCTGTTGCCCTCTTTTCTCTATAAAATCTTAATAAGCAGTTCGCAATTATTTATCTAAATAATACATACTTTCATCGGGGCGCACAGGGCGTTTAAACCACAATGGTCGCCGCAATCCATTCGGTCCTGGCGCAGGTCGGGTCATCGCCAACCATTCTTTATACACCGCGTGGGACTTATTTGTATCTACAAAAATATCCCCATATTTGTCTCCTGGTCGTGGAACTTCTAATCGTACTCGCTGATGCCAACAATGCATTCCACTAATCGGATCGGGATGCACGGCGTGCGTGATATTTTGGTGTACTCCTCCGTCTTTCCAAAAAATACGTTTACTGTCCTGATCGCTGCTATCAAAAGGACTGATACCCGCTACGGTGGACATTTTATAACCGCCTTTACCATCGGTTTTAATCGAAACGGTATTGGTCGCCCAACGATTACCTGCATCTTGTTTGCGTCGCCAGCGACCGAGGTGGTGCGAACAGGCAATTACACCTGGCTTCATGCCCTGTGTCACCCAGACTTTATCTACGAAATATCCAATATCGGTATTGAGTCGAATGAGATCGCCCGTTTTAACGCCAAAGCGTTGCGCTTCCTGTGGATGCATCCAGATAGGATTACGATTAGAAATTTCTACTAACCATTTGGCATTACCCGAACGCGAATGGATCAGCGTAGGTAAACGGAAAGTAGGCAATAATACGTATTCGCCTTTTTCGCGATCCAATTTTTCCTGATGGATATGGCTTTTGATGTAAGTCGGTAGTGCATATTCTTCCCAACCCCAATCCACCATGGTTTGCGAATAAAATTCGTTTTTACGACTGGGGGTAGGAAATCCGACATGTGCTTTTCCATTGATCATCACCCCAATATCTTTGCCTGCTTTTCGGATAACCTGTGAAATAGGATCGACCTCGGAACCCGTCAATTGTTCCGCCGTTAGTTCATGAAGGTTTTTCTGGTAACTGTGTTTTTCTACCTCAAATGCTCCATACTTTTTCATATACTCCAACTCCGTGATCCCTTCTTTTTTAGCTGCAGCTGGTAAGCCTTTAGTATGCTCAAATATATATTGATAGTATTCATCGATACGTATTTTCTCTCCAGGTCGATAAGGCGATTCAAAATGTTTACGAATCCCCATGCTCCCATCAGGATCGATGCGCCAACTGAGTTCAATCCAAAATTCATCTTCTTCCCATACTTCCCCAGGGTTCACCTCGTAGGTAAATTCTACATTTTTACCCGCACGGCGAGCTGCTTCGCGCAAAACAGGTTGGCGAAAAGCGATCCACATACCTGAGTGAGTGGCATAACTGTTGAGATCGTGTCGTTCGGCAGAATGTCCCATCGGGATGACGTAATCTGCCCAAAATGCCGTTTCATTCCAAGTCGGAGTCATGGCAATGTGCATCCCTATTTTTTCTTCGTCTTCCAGCGCTTCAATCCACGAAAAGCCATCAGGATATGTCCAGACTGGATTAAAAACGCGGGTAAAATAAACATCCATCTTGCCCCTACCCTCTTTTAAGAGATGCGGCAATAAGAAACTCATTTCAAAAAATGACAATGGATATTCGTTGGGAAAGTGCAATTCATTCCAGAACTTCTGACCTGGTGGGTTACTATGAAATTTAGGTTTGAATTTATTCCAGCTATTGGGTGAAGTACCGCCTACTGTTCCAACGCTGCCCGTTAGCACTTGCAAGAAGTGTAAACACCGACTCACACACCAACCTCCTAAATTCCCACTGGCGGCACTTCTCCAGTTGTGGCTCGCGAAGTGTTCACCTGCGTTACCGATCAGCCGTGCTACCTCAATAATTTTATCTTTGGGAATACCACTTTCTTTTTCCGCAAATTCGGGCGTATATTCTACATATTCTGCCCGCATTTTAGCAATGTAATTCTCAAAAGTCTTTTCCTCGTTTGGATGTTTAGCCGTGAGGTACTGTTTCCAATTCGTCCAATTTTCCAACAATGGACGGTTGTATAAATCTTCGTCCAGAATGATCTTTGCCATTGCCAACATCAGTGCCGCTTCCGTTCCGGGGTAAGTTGGCATCCAATAATCCGACATACTAGCAGTATTGGATAAGCGCGGATCGAGAGTGACCAGCTTCGCCCCTTTCAT
>JBGCES010000037.1:0-20063 GCA_045106545.1 Saprospiraceae bacterium | reverse complement strand
CGTCTTTATCCATTTCGGTAAAGACTTTGCGACGCAGCAAATCATGGGACATCACCGGACCATCATCGCTTTCCAACCATTTTTGATAATTTTTTACGACAAATTTGCTGAACTCCGTATTCGCGCCACTTTTTTGCATGGACAAAATATCCTGCATGCCCGTAGAGTCAGAATTATCAATCCGAATCTCCCAGTTGATAATTTTCTTGTAGGTCTCTGCCCATTCCTCAAAGTTCAAACCGCTATTGATATTCATAAATATCTGACGGAACTCCTGCTGATAATCAGAGGAAGTACGCTCACGAACAAGGTCTTTGGTATCGACGATCTTTTTTAGCGTCAGCAAAATCTGACTTGGATTCACGGGTTTGATTAGGTAATCGGCTATTTGTTGACCGATAGCTTCCTCCATGACATTTTCCGCCTCGTTTTTGGTAATCATTACCACGGGAATGAGCGGATTTATTTCTTTGATTTTGGCGAGTGTTTCTAATCCTGTGATTCCCGGCATACTCTCGTCCAAAAAGACGACATCAATGTCATTATTTTCTTCATATTCTTCGAGCGCGTCGTGTCCGTTGGTTACTTTAATAACGTCATAACCTTTCTTTTCGAGAAACATCAATTGGGGTTTCAATAAGTCGATTTCATCGTCTGCCCAGAGAATGGTGATTTTATCCATGTAGAATATAATTAGAAAATTGTTAGAAAGTTGTTAGATGGGGTTAGGAAGTTGTCTCGCTTAAAATAAACAAGAAGTAACATACGAGTTATTTAAACCATCTCAAACCGCATAATGATTCAGCAAAAGTGCGTAATAATTAGCAGATTTTTAATAAAATTAAAATGAATTATATAAAAATAAATTTATAACTATCCGATTATCATATTAATAAATTGCCTCCATCACTCTTTGTATAAAATAACAAATTCACGTGCAACCTTTAGATAATGGTTATCGTCTGAGAAATAGACTTGTTCAAAAACAGGTTTGGGAATACATATAATAAAGTTGGCAAAAAGTTGTCCGTATTTATTTTGAATCCGTATAAACGTCCGTTGTAGAAAAGGTGTTTTATTGATATAAAGGGAGTAATAAATGTTTATTACACGTATTTTTTACCAAATTGTCATTATCGGTCATCTATGCTGCATTCTAGCAAACAAAAAATTCTCAATGATCCCGTTTATGGTTTTGTCCAAGTACCTTATGGTATTTTGTTTGACTTATTCGAGCATCCTTGGTTTCAACGATTACGTCGAATCAAGCAATTGAGTTTAACGCATTATGTTTATCCGGGCGCGTTACATACGCGGTTTCATCATGCGTTGGGAGCATTACATTTGATGACCCAAGCGATTGAAGCCTTACGTGCTAAAGGAATTGAAATTTCAGTGGAAGAAGCAGAGGCAGTTTCCATTGCTATTTTATTACACGATATTGGTCATGGACCTTTTTCGCATACCCTCGAACATACTTTAATTCAGCACGTTCATCATGAAGAACTGTCGCTCTTGTTTATGCAACAGTTGAACGAGCAGTTTGATGGAAAATTACAATTAGCGATTGATATTTTTCAGGATCGCTATACACGGCGATTTTTTCATCAGTTGGTCTCGGGGCAGTTGGATATGGATCGGATGGATTATTTGACCCGCGATAGTTTTTTTACGGGTGTATATGAAGGTGTAATTGGATACGATCGGATCATTAAAATGCTTAGTGTTGTCAATGATCAGTTAGTAGTAGAAGAAAAAGGTATTTATTCGATTGAAAAATTTCTGATGGCGCGGCGGTTGATGTACTGGCAAGTATATTTACATAAAACGGTACTTTCCGCAGAGCAAATGCTGGTCAGAACATTGCAGAGAGCACGTGAGTTAGCATTAAATGGCGTACAGTTAGATGTTTCTAAACCATTAGCCTATTTTTTATATCAAAAAATGGATCGCCAGTTTGTAAAAATGCATTCGGAAGAGTTGCTGGATCAATTTGCTCAATTAGATGATTTTGATGTAGTGAGTGCGTTGAAATCTTTTGTCCATCACCCCGATGCTACCCTTTCATTTTTAGCAGATGGTTTGATAAATCGTAATTTATTTAAATTAATTTTGCAGAATGAACCATTTACAAGTGACCAAGTTGAAAAGATACGTCTGAAAATACGACAAACACAAGCAATTCCTGATGCCGATTTAAATTACTTAGTTTTTCGCGGAAAAGAGAGTAATAGTGCATATAGTACTGTTAAAGACGAAATATACATCCTTTTTAAGCACGGTGAAGTGCGTCCGATGTCAGTGAGTTCCGACCAAGAATTGAAAACTTCAATTATTACTAAGTATTATTTGTGTTATCCCAAAAATATCTTTTAAATTTGACCTGATTTTGCCACACCGACATATTTAAGTAAATTTCTAACTTACCTATACGTATTAATCCCAACAGGAACATTCAACATAGAAAATTAATTCAATCACCATATTAAGGTGATTTACTAATAATTTTACATTCACAAACGAGTTTGAAACCTGTTTAGCATTTTTAATCAAAACAAAACTTACTTTCAGATTCTCTGTGTTATTTAACTCTAATTTTTCTTAATTAAATCAATTTTTCACAATTATGAGGAGATTGAACATTCTTCTATCTGCTGCTTTCATGTTTTGTGCATTTGCAGCTTTTGCACAGCCTGGTGATCTACCCGTGGACCGTGAGCCCGGTAAATGCTATGCTAAATGTCTTATCGCTGATGAGTATGAAACAGTAACGGAGCAATTTCTAGTAAAAGCAGCTTCTCAACGTACTGAAGTAGTACCAGCTGAGTACGAAACAGTAACCGAGCAAGTTGAAAAAGCTGCTGCGGCTACCCGTTTGGTAACTGTACCTGCTGAATATGAAACAGTAACGGAGCAAGTAATGGTTAAGCCAGAAACGCGTCGTTTGATTTCTGTTCCTGCCGAATTCGAAACGGTAACTGAGCAAGTTTTAGTAAAAGCAGAATCTAAGCGTTTAATCGCTGTACCTGCTGAATACGAAACAGTAACAGAGCAAGTAATGGTAACTCCTGAAACGCGTCGCCTAACTGCTGTACCTGCTGAATACGAAACAACTACAGAACAGTACTTGATCGCTGAAGCTTCTACTCGCATCGAGCGCGTTCCTGCTCAATACGAAACAGTAACTGAGCGTATCGAAGTTAAGCCAGCTACTACTAAGTGGGTAAAGCGTAAAGCTGACCGTAACTGTTTGTCTGCTGACCCTAACGATTGTTTAGTATGGTGTTTGGTTGAAGTACCTGCGGAATTCCGCACAGTAACTAAGCAAGTACGTCAAGGTTGTGCTGCTGGTTATGCTGATAGCGGTGACGACTGTACTCGTTCAGTAGAAATTCCTGCTGAGTACGGTACACGTACTAAGCGTATTGTAAAAGCAGCTGCTTCTACTCGTGAGGAAGTTATTCCTGCTGAGTACAAAACAATGACTAAGCAAGTAGTACGCACACCAGCAACTACTCGCGAAGAAGTTATTCCTGCGGAGTACCAAACTATCACTAAGCGTGTAGTTAAAACACCTGCAACTACTCGTGAGGAAGTTATTCCTGCTGAATTCACTACCGTAACTAAGCGTGTAATCAAAACTCCTGCGACTACTCGCGAAGAGGCGATTCCTGCTGAGTACGAATCATTAAGCAAAAAGCGTGTAAAAGCTGCTGCTTCTACACGTTCTATCGAAATTCCTGCGGAATACGAGACTATCACTAAGCGTAACTTAGTGAAGAAAGGTGGTTTCACAGAATGGAGAGAAGTATTATGTTCTGATAAAGTAACTTCTTACACTATCCGTTCTATCCAGCAAGCATTGAAAGATCGTGGTTACGAGCCAGGTCCTATTGATAACGTTTTAGGTTTACGCACCAAAGCTGCCTTGACTAAATTCCAAAAAGATAACGGTCTTCCTGTTGGTCAATTGGATTTAGAAACGTTACGTGCATTAGGCGTACAGTACTAGAAAGTTGGTAGTTTTTAGTTGGTAGTCGCACTGTTGACATCAACTATTCTTTACTACTTGATATAAAAAAGCCTTGTTTCATTTCGATGAAGCAAGGCTTTTAATTTATATCAATTCTCAATTCTCAATTCTCAATTTTTCCCTCAGCTATTTCTTCTAAATCCGCGCATAATTCCTCGATCCGCCTTTTTTATAAATTGTAAAATCTCTTCTCGTTCTTCGCTATAATCCAAAGTAGCTTCAATAGCACTGATGCCTTGTGAAATATTATTAGAACGAACGTAAAGTAGGCGATAAACTTCTTGAATCGCTTTGATACGTTCGGGAGAAAAACCGCTTCTTTTTAAACCAACGGAATTGATCCCCACATAACTCAAGGGCTCGCGAGCCGCTTTTACGTAAGGTGGCACGTCTTTTCTAACCAATGAACCACCACCGATATAAGCGTGCTTACCAATTTTTACAAATTGATGAACAGCGACCATACCGCCAAGAATAGTAAAATCTTCAATAATAATATGTCCTGCTAGCGTGACATTATTTGCCATAATTACCCGCTTGCCAATCCGACAATCATGTGCAACATGGACATAAGCCATTAATAGGCAATTGTCATCAATGAAAGTACGGTGAGCAGCTTTCGTACCTCGATTAAGGGTAGCGTATTCGCGTACGATAACGTTGTTGCCCAACTCAACGGTAGATTGTTCACCTGCAAATTTTAGATCTTGAGGAACTGCGCCGATTATTGCTCCAGGAAAGATTTTACAACCATTACCCATTCGTGTACCATTCATGATAACGGCATGTGAACCAATCCAGCAGTTGTCTCCAATAACTACGTCTGCCTCAATACTGACAAACGGATCGATTTTTACATTTTTACCAATCTTTGCCTTGGGGTGAATAGCGCAAAGTTGACGATTTTTTACAGCTGTAGTATAGTCGGTGAGCATTTGTGTGTCGTTTAAGGGTCGAAACCTTGAATCGTGCTGGAAATGGAAATGCCAGTTTAACAATTCATCAGTTCAACAATTCAACCAAATATTATTTGCGACGGACGATTTGAGCAGTCAAATCACCTTCGGAGGCAATTTTATTACCTACGTAAGCTATACCGTGCATTTGTACCATGCCGCGACGAATCGGGGCAGTTATCTCCATTTTTAAAAGTAAGGTATCACCAGGATGAACCATATTTTTAAATTTGACATTATCTATTTTTACAAAATAAGTATCCCAATCGTGCTCACCTGTTGGATCAATTTTATTTAATGCTAATAATCCACCAGTTTGTGCTAAAGCTTCTAGCTGCAATACGCCTGGGAAAATAGGATTACCAGGAAAATGCCCTTGAAAAAGCTGTTCATTGAAGGTGATGTTTTTCACACCGACAATGCGATTTTCGTCCATTTCCATAATTTTATCGACTAGTAGAAATGGATAACGATGCGGAAGTTTTTCTGCAATCTGCATCGTATTGAATAACGGAATGGCAGCCGAATCGTATTTCGGTTTACCTTTTAGCTTGCGTTGGGCTTGGAATTCCTTTTTTAATAAACGCGCAAACGCCACATTAGCGGCGTGACCAGGTTTAGTTGCGACAATCCTTCCTTTAATAGGACGCGTAGCGAGGGTTAAGTCCCCTATGACATCCAATAATTTATGTCGGGCAGGTTCATTAGTAAAACGTAGATCAGTAGTATTTAATATACCAGCTTGTGTCATTTTTACACTCGGTCTGTCCAATTTCGCAGCTAATGCGTCTAAATCAGCTTGTTCCATTACTTCATTAGCGATGACAATCGCATTATCTAAAGCCCCGCCTTTAATTAAACCTGCATCAAGTAATTGCTCCAATTCGTGTACAAAAACAAAAGTGCGTGCTCCTGCTATTTCTTTAGCATAAGCTTTCAAGTCACTTAATTGCGCATACTGTTCTCCTAAAACGGGCGAATTGAAATCTATCAGCGTCGTTAAATGAAAATCATCTGCAGGAAGTGCTAATAACTCGGTTCCAGTTGCTTCATCTTTGTAATGAATAGGCGCTTCGATGACCAAATATTCTCTTTCTGCATCTTGTTCTTCTAAACCTACAGCGAGTAATTTTTCTACATAAATAGCTGCACTTCCATCCAAAATAGGCACTTCTTCACCGTCCAACTCAATCAGAACGTTATCAATCTGTAAACCAGCTAACGCAGATAGAACATGCTCCACGGTATGCACGAGCGCATCACCACTTTGCAAAGTAGTACCGCGTTGGGTATCCTTTACGGCAGCGACGTCTGCTTTTACGGTGGGTTGTTTTTCTAAATCAACGCGTTTGAATTGATAGCCATGATGAGGCGCGGCCGGTTGAAAAGTTAGCGTTACTTCCTGTCCAGTGTGTAATCCCTTACCAGATAGACTAAAGGCGGATTTTATGGTGTGTTGCTTCATTTTTCTGATTGAATACTTTTTATAGTCCGTTCCAATTGGTTGATCTTACGATATAAATCGGGTAACTTTTTGAAAACAGAATAGGAACGTAAGTAGTTCGAATAATCTAAGGCAGGAGAGCCATAAAGTGCGGTATTTTCCGATTTTATTGTGGAGGCAACGCCACTTTGCCCCTGTACGCGTGTTCTGTCCGCTATTTTTATATGACCTGCAAAACCAGCTTGCCCACCAATCATACAGTTCTTGCCAATCTCGGTACTACCCGCAATACCTGCCTGAGCAGCAATGACGGTATTTTCTCCTACGATTACATTATGTGCGATTTGAATTAAATTATCCAATTTGGCTCCTCGCTTGAGCACGGTCGAAGTGCCTGGTAAAGTAGCTCGATCAACTACCGTATTTGCTCCTATTTCTACTTCAGCTTCGATAATGACATTACCGAGTTGAGGAATTTTTTCAAAAGTACCACCAGCTTGTGGCGCAAAGCCAAAACCGTCGCTTCCGATTACTACATTGCTATGTAAAATACAATTTTCACCTATTTGACAGTCTGCATAAATTTTAACTCCTGCGTATAAAATTGTTGCTGCGCCGACTGTAGAGTGGTGTCCCACGTAAGTTTGTGGAAATAAAATAGCTCCCTTGCCAATAGTAGCACCTGCTTCGACTACCACAAATGCCCCGATAGCAACATCGTCCGCAACTTTAGCTTGTGGATGAATAATCGCTTGCTTATCAATACCTTTTGGTGGAAAATGGTTAGGAGAAAACTGTTTTAATAAAATGGCAACTGCTGCATAAACATCTGCTACGTAAATGAGCGTTGGCAGAACTTCTTGGGTAGGTGTAAAATCAGTAGGAACTAAAATCGCAGCTGCTTCTGAGGCGTAAAGGTACGCTTCATATTTGGTATTTGCTAAAAAACTAATCGTTCCCGCTGCACCTTCTTCAATCTTAGCAGGGCGATCAATAACGGCAGCAGGGTTTCCAACGATAGTACCACCAACGAGTTCGGCGATTTGTGCGGCTGTGATATTCATTAGCGTAGAGTAACGTAGTGCAAAAGTGGTGTAAAATTATTTAAAAGTTGTGGATCAAGGTAGCAAAAACAACTTTTGAACAACATTTATACTACGTTTAAACAACTTTTACACAAATAATTGATGACAAAAAGTTCTTCTTAAATATTAGGGCAAAGGTAGAAAAATCGGAGAAAACGAAAGATGATTGACATCACCCTCGTCTATTCGCACTGTTGTTTCATCGTAAAAAATGACATCCACCTTTCTTTAAACGAGAAAGAGGTGCAAGGAAAAGGTATATTTGCGCGTATATTCTGGTAGTTAAGCCTTTAGGCTTTTATGTCTCAGCCCTTTAGTGAAACGAATTAAATAAGTTGTGCCAGAATACGAAGTTATTTTCTTCCTTCGGTCGAGAGAACGCTTCGCTAAGTATTCTGTCTAAAGGATTCAGAAAATCAGTGCATAGTTTAGCTACGGACTTATTTTTTCGGGTACTTTAGACTGGAAAAGAACGAGTATAATGGTATAAGTTATTTAGTTCGTTTCACTTAGGGCATAAAAAGTATCGTATTCGTATATATAAGTATGAAAAAATTAAGAATAGGAACTCGTGGTAGTAAATTAGCACTTTGGCAAGCGCATTTCACGCAACGAGCATTAGAAAAAATCGGAGTAGAAAGCGAATTGGTGATTATTAAAACCAAAGGAGACAAAATTCAACATTTGAGTTTTGATAAAATAGAGGGGAAAGGTTTCTTTACCAAAGAAATCGAAGATACGATGCTCCGTGGCGATATTGATCTGGCAGTGCATTCGATGAAAGATATGCCGACAACTGCGCCCGAAGGCTTAGTGATTACGGCGGTTTCTTATCGGGAAAATCCCGCTGATTGGCTATTTGTCCGAAAAGATGTATTAGCGGAAAGTGAGTTATTTCAATTGCCAAAAAATGCAGTAGTCGGTACTTCTTCTGCGCGTCGTAAGGCGCAAATGTTAGATTTTCGACCTGATATTGAGTTGAAAGATATTCGTGGAAATGTACCAACGCGCTTAAATAAATTACGGGAAGGTCAGTTTGATGCGATACTTTTAGCGGCAGCGGGAGTGACGCGTTTGGAAATGGATTTGAGTGATTTTCAGGTGGTGAAATTTAATCCACAAGAGTTTGTTCCTGCACCTGCACAAGGCGTATTGGCTTGGCAGACCTGTGCGGAAGACATTGCTACCCGCAAAATTTTATTGAACTTACATAATGCCGCCACTGCGGAAAGTACGAATGTAGAACGCAGAATTTTACAACTACTTGATGGTGGCTGCCACATGCCACTAGGCGCGTATTGTGAACGTGATGCGGCGGGCAACTTTCACGTATGGGCAGCAAAAGCGGATAGCTGGGATGGAAAAGTAAAGCGCGTACGCTTATCACAAAGTACGAGTTTTAATTTAGCGGAAGCGGTAATCGCACAGCTAAATGCCTAAGAACTTGTCTAATTTTATACATAGGGAGAATAAAATTTCTTGAATAAGGAATATTAATTATACAAATGTTGGTGAAAAGTGGTTAAAGAAGTATATTTAGCCCACACACTAGTTATCTACACCTCATTGGGGTAAAACGTTTTACAACGATTTACTAGTGCTGCAATGAAGTGAAAGATGACAAAATCTTCACTGACTATGAATATCCTAAGTAAATTAACCTTACTTACCTTATTTTTTGTTTGCAGCAACTTCACAATAGCTGAGCCACCTTCTTTCGATCCACATTACGAATTATTTCGTTGGAATCAAGATGGGGTTTTGTTCGTTCGTCTGAAAACCCAAGAAAATCGGATTAGATTGCTTCAGGAATCAGGCGAATCTCTTGCCGCAAAAGAACTGGAGTACGAACGGCGACAGTATCATCGATACATTCGTGAGTCCTTCCGCGAGCACTACAACTTCACGCAAGTATATTTCTTTTTTAACCGAGATGCTTATCGCGTCCTAACAGGTGATTACCAAAACGCGTTGTTCGACGTTAATGGCTACAAAGTGCGACAACTACCCGATTACGATGCTATTTACTTACTGGATTCTTACTTCCCTAATCATCCACATTTTGATCATCATCGAGAGGAGCAAGCGGGATTTATTATTAAAAAAGTAACTAAAACAGGCGTCGCTCACCGCATTTCTCCAACCTTACCTTACACTTTTTATGCGCCAACTCAGATGAAAAGTATGCCGCAAGTTCGACGGTTTCAAAAGCGAGTTAAAGAATTTAACAAGATGCTGTGGAAACGATTGGCGATAGCGAAAACAAAAGTGGCGGAGCAGCAAGACGATATCTTGGTAAAGGAAAATTGATGCTTTTGCAGAGTGATATGGCAGATTGGCAGATTATTGGACACCATTCTAAGAAAAAAGCCCAATTTTTGCTTTTGCAAAGATTGTGTTTATGAAAAAACCTATTTTCTTCTTGTTTCATATTGGTTATTGGTTAGCAGTCGTGATGTTCTCATTGCTCTTGATGGGAATGATCAGTGAAATTGATGAGAATAAACGCCCTTTCATTTTTTACACTCATCACGTTTTCGGTTGCTTAACTATTCCTGCATTTTTATCTTTCTACGGCAGCTATTTTTGGTTATTTCCTAACTATTTGCAGCAGCACAAGGTGCGGCAATTTATTGGATTTGGGGTGTTGATGTTGTTTCTGGTAGGAATGCTAGGAGCCAATTATCTAGTATTCAATTTGGGAGCAG
This sequence comes from Saprospiraceae bacterium, assembly GCA_045106545.1. Taxonomy (GTDB): domain Bacteria; phylum Bacteroidota; class Bacteroidia; order Chitinophagales; family Saprospiraceae; genus JBGCES01. The sequence goes on along the minus strand of JBGCES010000037.1, from coordinate 9,837 downwards.
AAGCCGTGATTATAGGCGACTTTTACAACGTACTCCTTGGAGCTATATTGATTGGTGGTATCAGTTCAATTAATGCGATTGTCGGTTTGGTGCTCAAAGGATTTGTCACTTGGTTTTCGGAAGTAGAACTGAAAGAAGAGTTGGCAGAAAAAAACCACGCGATGGAAATGGCACTCGTCAAATCGCAACTCGATCCGCATTTTCTATTTAATACTATCAACAACATCGATGTACTCATTTTAAAAAATCCCGACGAAGCATCGGAATACCTCAATCGCCTGTCCGATATCATGCGATTTATGCTATTTGAAACTAAAACGGAGGCGATTCCTTTACAAAAGGAACTTGCCTACATCGAAAAATATATCGCGCTACAGAAAATTCGCACTGCCAACGAAAATTACGTTCATTATGAAGTGCAAGGGGACAATGAACAGCGAGAAATTGCACCCATGATTTTTATTCCATTTATCGAAAATGCATTTAAGCACACCGATAACAAAAAGATAAAAAATGCGATTTCCATTAAACTCAATATCTTACCTACATCCATAGCATTTTCTTGTGTTAATAAATACAATGCTGAACGCATGAATGCTGAAAATAGCAACGGATTAGGCAATGAATTAATTAAAAAAAGACTGCATTTACTCTACCCCGAAACGCATGAATTGATAGTAAAAAATGAAGAAAATGTATATAGTGTTTTGTTAACTATTCAAACCTAATGGAGATAGCGAAAATTAGCGTTATTGGTATCTTTTTGCTTAAAATAACTAACCACTCATGCCCAATCACACTTGCATTATCATCGAAGACGAGCCACTTGCCTTAGAACGCACCCGTATTTTTGTAGAAAAAGTACCTACGTTAACCCTAATTGGAACATTCGATAATGCGCTCGAAGGAATGGCTTTTTTGCAACAACAATCGGTAGATGTGCTATTTTTAGACATCAATATGGACGAGTTATCGGGGATCGAATTATTAGAAAGTACGCAGATTAAGAGTCAAGTTATTTTTACAACAGCTTATCCCGAATATGCCCTCAAAGGTTACGAACTCAATGTGACTGATTACTTACTCAAACCGTTTACTTTTCAGCGTTTTCTACAAGCTGTCAACAAAGCTCAACAGCAGCTAAATCAATCCACTGCCGTTTCTCCATCGCCTGATTTCGTTTTTATAAAAACGGAAAACCGCCTCGAAAAAATCATGCTTGCCGATATTCTTTTTATCGAAGGTATGCGCGATTATCGTCGTATTCATACCACTCAGAAACGCATCATGACCTTGCAAACCTTTGGTGAATTATCCGAATTGCTACCCGCTCACCAGATCTGTCGCGTACACAAATCTTACATGGTCGCCCTCGCCAAAATTGATTCTATCGAACGTCAGCGCATCCGTATTGGAGCGCATTTGATTCCCATTTCTGACACCTACAAAGCGGATTTTTATAAGAAAGTGAATTAAGGAGAGAACAGAGGACAGATCATTTCATTGACCGATCGCTATGCTATCAGATATGGATCTCGTCTGTCTTCTGTCAGCGCAGCGGTCTGTCTTCTGTCCTCTCTTTTCAACTCGCAGATTAAAAAGACTCTTTTGCAGACATGCTTGCCCATTTTGCATAAAAAAATTGTAAAAACAATGAAATAGAAAGAATTTTGGATGGAAATCAAAGAGCAATTTTTAATCTGCTCTATTGTTCCATTTAAAAATTAAGACAATGAATCTTCAATCGGAAACAATAAAATTAGCGCCAGAACAAAGTGTTTTAGCCCGTAAAAGATTAAAAAAAGCCGCGCAAATCCTTTTTGTGGTTGCAGTAATTGGACAAATGATGTTTGTCTATCACATCGTTTCATTTTATGGAGGAACTACGCTAGCAGGAGAGACCGATACGTGGAACGATCAACTGATGAATGGCTTAATAGAAGGTGATTTATGGGGAAATATTGCCCTGATTGTACACTTGATATTAGCAGCAGTTATCACCTTTGGTGGACCCTTGCAATTCGTTGCTCCGCTTAGAAAACGGTTTCCTATTTTTCACCGTTGGAATGGGCGATTGTACGTCGTTACAGCTATATTGATTAGTCTAGCGGGTTTATATATGATCTTTGCTCGTGGTGTAATTGGTGGTAAAATAATGGCAGCAGGAAATGTTATTAATGCCTCTATGATTATATTTTTTGCAATAAAAATGTGGCATACAGCAGCCGTTAAACGTGATTTTGTTGCCCATAAACGCTGGGCGTTACGTACTTTTTTAGTGGTAAGTGGCGTGTGGTTTTTTCGGATTGGTTACGGACTTTGGATCGCCGTATCATTTGGAAATCCATCGGGCGTAGAGGAGGACTTGACTGGCTATTTTGATCGATTTTTAGCTTTTGCGCATGCGCTCTTGCCATTAGCGATTTTGGAACTTTATTTTTGGGTTAAACATAGAAATCAAGCCCTAGAAATGTATGGTATGATGAGTATTTTAGGCGTTTTATCAATTGCCCTAGCAGTAGGAATCGGTATGGCGGCTATGATCTTTTGGATTTAGAGAATGAGTGCAATGATAGAATGAGTGAATGATGGGATGAATGAATTTACCTTGATAAGCAGACCATTATAATTATTCAGTTGAGTAATTAAATCTGTCTTACTACAGGTTATTACGTTCCTACTCACTTAGACGAGATTGGAAGTATCTACGAATGAAGTTTTCGCAGACTTTTTACATAGCGGGTCACGCCAGCTTCTAAACTGTAAAAATCTTCCGTATATCCCGCTGCTCGCAGCTTTGTTAAATCAGCTTCTGTAAAGTATTGATATTTTTCTCGAATATCTGCTGGCGTGTCAATGAACGAAATATTAGGTGCTAAATTTAATGCTTTAAAAGTAGCAGTCGCTAAGTCCCAAAACGGACGCGCTTGTCCCGTTCCCACGTTATATAAACCATCTGCAACTTGCTGATTTTCAAAGAAATAGTAACAAATTTTTAAAACATCTTCTACATAAATAAAGTCGCGACTTTGTTGTCCATCTGCCACGTCTGCACGGTGGGAACGGAAAAGTTTCATGCCGCCCGTTTGCTGGATTTGCCGAAAGGTGTGGAATACGACTGACGCCATGCGCCCTTTGTGATATTCCTGTTCGCCATAGACATTAAAAAACTTCAAACCGATCCAAGATGGCGGCTGTTTCGCTTGTGCTAATGCCCATTTATCAAAGTCATTTTTAGAATCGCCGTAGGCGTTCAAAGGCTGCAATTGATCGACAATTTCATGGCTATCTACAAAGCCATGTTCTCCCAAACCATAAGTTGCAGCACTCGAAGCATAGAGTAGGGGGACGTTATTTTCGCTGCACCAATTCCACAAGTATTGGGTATAATTTAGGTTTAAACGGTCTAATAAATCCCGATCCGTTTCGGTCGTGTCAGTGCGCGCACCAAGGTGAAAAATATATTTTACTCCGTCGGTATTTTCTTTTAAAAAAGAAAAAAGCTGATCGCGCTCAATTAATTGTAAATAATTGGTATTCAGAAGATTATCAGCCTTTTTTTTGATAGAAAAATCATCAACTAAGACTAAATTATCGTATCCTTTTTGATTTAAAAAACGCACTAACATGCTCCCAATAAAACCGTACGCGCCAGTAACTATGATCATCTGTTTTAACTTTATTTTTGTTGAGTACTTTGTCGTTAAGGCTTTAGCCTTTCCCGCCACTGTCATTTATGGCAGATAGTTTTTTGGACAGTCCTAAAGGACTTGGACTTGAAAGGCTAAAGCCTTAACTACCATGCACGCCCAAAAGTAATAAAGCCTTTGAATAAATTTTCAATTCTCCATTTTCAATTCTCCATTTTATTCAGACAACTTTTTCTCTTTTTCTTTCGTTCATACACCAAAACCTATCGTTGTTTCATCTATTTGACAAAAAGCTATGCGCGCTATTTTTACAGCTTTCCTGTTCATCTTTTTCAGCTTTTCCATATCTGCCCAATCCACGGCAACCGATCCTACTGCTCCCTTTGACTCTACTTATGTATTTAATATTATTGCGGAAGCCGACGAACCTGTCCGAGCTATTTTCGAATGGATCGCCAAAAACGTGACTTACGATGTAGCGAGTTTGGCTGATTTGCCCGACTATTCTCATCCATCAGAGTTGCTAGATTCGGTTTGGGAAAAGCGAGAAGGCGTCTGTATGCACTATGCGGAATTGATGAATGCTTTTTGTAAAAAAGCGGGCTATGAAAGTATGGTTGTCAACGGCTATACAATTCATGAACAACGGGCAGATGATCGTTATGGGCATTCTTGGAATGCGGTAAAAGTAAACGGAAAATGGCGACTTTATGACGTCACCTGGGCAGCAGGCTATCGAAATGGACAGCGATTTATAAAAAAATACGATCCGAAATGGTATAATGTACAGCCAGCTGAATTTGTCTATTCGCACGTACCGTTTGATCCGCTTTGGCAGTTGGTAGAACAGCCATTAACGGCAAAAGAAATCCAAGTCAAGCAGTCGGCAAAAACGATGGATAAGATGCCTTATGCACAAATAATTCAGCAAGAACGTACTTTAGATGCGATTGAAAAAGATCAACGCCAACTAGCTCGCATTCAAACTTATTCGGATAATAATCCATTGGTAGCCAAAGAGTTAGCGCGAATTCAAAGCAATATTGAAATTCAGATATTCAAGCGCGGCGTGGATAATTATAATACTTCGATTGATATTTTTAATGATTTTATCGCGCAATATAATCGTGGATTGGGAGAGACAAATTGGTCGGATGAAGAGTTCCAGCAAGTCATTCAAAACGTCAATGATGAACTCGCTAGTGCAGAACAAAATTTTACTCAACTCAAACCTGATAATCCGATTTATGAGGAAAGTTTAGCGAATAATCTACAGCTATTAAGCAATTATAAACAGCGCGTAAAGACACTGAATGGTTTCGCTCAACGATACTTGAAAACGTGGCGGATATTTCGGTGGCTGGTACGCTTGGATGGGTAGGATAAGGAGTTTTGGGTTCTAAATAAGGAGTTTTGAGTTGTCTCTCCACTCAAATCCCAACATGGTTATTTTATTCTACTTCCTTCAAACGCCGTAATATCTCCTGCATTTCTTCCATCGGTTTGACGTACAACCAACGCATATATTTGGCGAGTAAAAACCACGTGACCAGCGCGATCAGTGGTAATCGAATTATAGCAGAATTTAGCAAAGCGGTTAAATTAAAATGCTCCTGATCCAAGCCACCATTGGTGGTGATATAAACTCCTAAAGCAATGCCTAGCGGTAGTATCGAAAAAATCGCAATTTTGGAATGGCGCAAGAAGGATTGGAGGATTTCGATATATGCTTCAATGCTTTCCATGACGTTTTTGCTGGGTAAGATATTCATCTTACGAAACATCGCGCGGTAGGGTAGCCAAGAAAGCCAAAATAATAACGCACCTCCAAGCAAGAGTACCCAACTGATTTGCGGATTCCACCATTTGAATACCAAGATGCTCCAAATCAAGATGCCTATTGCCCATTCGCAATAGACGACGTATTTTATTTTTTGAATAATATGCGTTGAACGCGCTTGCGCTAAATTTAGCACATCCGCTTCAATGGCTTGATAATAAGCCGTTGCTTGATCCTCCGATTGCTCCCAGATAGATTCTAGATTTATATTTGCCATTGATTATGAATTTTTTTCTGCCATGATTTTTTGAAGCTGTTGCTTGATACGCGAGATTTTCACACCGATGTGATTGGCTTTTAGACCCGTAATCTCCGCAATCTCGTCGTATTTCCTACCATCTAAATACAATAGAATAATCGCCCGTTGATCCTTTTTTAATTGATAAATACATTGATACAGTAGTTCGATTTGCGATTCTCTTTCTTTGACTCTAGCAATGTCTGCTACGGAGTGATCCACCAATGAAATATTTACCGATTCAAACTGCTCTGATTTAGGCTGACGTTTGCGATTGCGTTGAAAGGTCAAAGCCGTATTCAGCGCTACTCGATATATCCAAGTAGATAGTTTTGCTTTGCCTTGAAAGTTATCAAAAGACTTCCAAAGTTGAATCAATATTTCCTGATACAAATCTTTAAAGTCCGCCTCTTCTGACGTATAAGAACGGGCGATTTTGTACAGAATGCCATTATACTTATCTACAATACGCTTGTATTCGTTTTGCATAGTCTATTAGTAACCATGATGATCAAATTATTACAGCGGTAAAAAAGTGAAATAAAATAAATTGTGATTTAAATAATTGATTATCAGTTAATTATGATTGATTTTTTTAAAGTAAAAAATATTTTTTTGTAATAAAATCTCTGATACCTCTACTTATTAATCGAAGCCTGAATTGATGAAATATGACGGCTGATTTAATTTAAAAACGATTAAAACTAAAAGATTATGAAATTTACAAAAAGAGATTTATCCGTTGGTATGATTGAAGGAAATTTGATTTGTTTACCGATCATGCTCACCATTTTTGGAACGCTGACAGCTATCCAATATTTATTTTCTGGCTCCTTAGATTATGAGGCAGTGATTAACCGTCAATTTCTACCTGCATTGCTACTGGGCATCATTGGGCATGAAATTATTCACGCGCTCACTTGGGTGGTTTTGGGGAAAGTGCCCATCAAGGAAATTCGCTTTAATATCCATTGGTTGACATTGTCACCTTATGCCCATTCCAAAGTTCCGATGGAAAAATGGGCGTATGTTATCGGCTCAGCAATGCCTGGTATTGTCTTGGGGATCTTACCTTTTTTAGCCGGTTTGGTACTGGGCGATATGCGATTAATTTGGTTTGGTGTCTTGTTTTCGGGCGCAGCAGTAGGCGATATTTTAGTTTTGTGGCAAATTAGAAATGTATCCGACGATGCCTTGATTGAAGATCATCCTTCACGGGCGGGTTGCGTAGTGAGCGAGCCAATACCTACGCTGGGAATGGTTGCGGGGTAATAACATAGCTGTTCGTATGTTAAGCACTTGGAGTTTTTCAAAAAGCTCTAAGTGCTGGAATTACTAGAAAGTAATATTTTTGAGAAATAATATTTTCCTATTCTGTAATAATTTTCAAATGCGGTTACTAATGAAATTAGATGTGCATATTTCCCTTTTTAAGTTAAAGGGTGATAGAAAAACAGTTTTACTTTCACCTTGAAAAAATAAGGATTTACAAGAAAATAACGAGTTGGCAGCTATTTTTCCAACATAGCACACTTTGTCTATCTTACATTTGATAGCTACTACGATTAACTATCCTATATTATTTACGAATGAAAAAACAATATCAATACCCTGAAGGCTATTCATTATTACAAACGACCTTAAAAACAGGTGAGTTTCTGAAAGATCCGATTCGCTTCATCAACAAAAGCATGGAGCAATTTGGCGATACGTACACGGCTACGGTCGGTACTCAGAAGATGATTTTGACGAAGAATCCCGAATTTATCGATCATATTTTACGAACCAATCAGCGCAATTACGAGCGTTCTGAAATTACTGCAAAACGTGGTGCGCAGTTTTTTGGAAAAGGCTTATTGTTTACGAATGGCGAATATTGGTTGAAGCAGCGTCGCTTGATTCAGCCCGCTTTTCATCGCAAAAAAATCAAAGGACTTTATCAAAATATTCAAAAAACGATAACTGATTATTTGGCGGATTTCCCGACGGGCGAGGAAGTGGATATTTACCCGATTATGCAGGACTTATCATTTCGGGTATTGATAAAATCTTTATTTGAAATTGATTTGTCCAAAGAAATTATGGACGAGTTGAATCAGATTTTTGCGGATTTGTCTAGTTTTTTGTTGAAAGACGTGAATATGCCACTCCGAAAATTGATGTATCCATTTACTGGAGAGGAGCGCAAGCACTTGAGAAAAGGCAAACGCTTACGCGAAATTATCCTCGGTATCGTCAACGAACGTAAAGCGAGCAATGGTGAATTCCACGATATTTTGGATATGCTGATCAACAGCAGATATGAAGATACAGGTGAGGCAATGACGGAAGATCAGCTAGTGGACGAAGTGCAGATTTTGATTTCCGCAGGACACGAAACAACCGGCAATACGCTCTCTTGGTTAATGTATAATCTGGCAAACAATTCCGCAAGTCAGCAACAATTGCAAGCAAGTATTGATGATTCGACTATTGATCAAGTCATGGATAATACCTACCTGCGAGCTTGTATTAGTGAAAGTATGCGGCTATTTACGACCTCTTGGACTTCTGAGCGCGTTGCGATAGTGGATGATAGTTTTGGTGCGTATTCCTTTCCGAAAGGAACGGTAATTGCCCCATTTTTCTTTGGTGTACATCGCGATGAAACGCTTTGGAAAGACGCGTTGCATTTTAAACCAGAACGGTTTATTGAAGATGAAAAATTAGCAAAATCTAAAAAATATTTCCCTTTCGGCGCAGGTCCACGGATGTGTATCGGGAACAGTTTTGCGTTAGCCGAAATTTCTTGTTTTTTGCATACCTTTTTCCAATCTTTTAAGACCCAAACCATTGCTAAAACGCCAGCGTTAATGCCTTTATTGACATTGAGACCCGATCAGGTAGTTTTGAAAATTAAGAAGCGGTAAGAAAGCTACTTTTAATAATCTCTGCCACTAACTCTCGCGTAATTTTCCTTCCCTTTGCCTCTTCTCGCACGGTAGCAAATGCCACTCGAAAATCACAACCTTCGCGGTAACGACTACAGCCATAAGCCGTTTTCCCTTTAAGCATTTTGCCTGTTTGGCATTTGGGACAAGTAAAGGAAGGAGTCGGAGACGCGGCGCGAGCGAGTTTTGAGTTGGATGCACGAGGTTGATCTCGTTGTGTACTACCAACTACCAACTCTGAACTACCAACTTTCTTCCCCTTTTCTTTCAATACTACCGCAAAATTATCATCAAATCTGACTTGCCCATTCACTTTCACCTTCTCCCGTTTAAAGCCTTTTAACTGAATCGTTGTACCATATTCCAGTAGTCGCAACAATTGCTTTTCGGGCATTTTCTTTCCCATAAACTTAAACGGCAAACGGAAATCACAACCCGATTTGTATTGGCTACAGCCAAAAGCCGCTTTGCCTTTGAGTAACTGCCCTTGTTGACATTTAGGGCAGCTATGACCGACGAGAGCGGGTTTGGCATTACGTCTTTTTGATTTCGAATTTGCAGTTGACGCACTGGTCGCTTTTTTCTGTCCTCTGTCAGCGTAGCGATCTGTCTTCTGTCCTCTCCCTTGACTACCAACTACCATCTCCGAACTATAAACTGTCCTACCTCCCACTTCCTTCACCAACGCTTCCAACATCATTTTCATATCATGCACAAACTGCTGCGGACGGTGCTCCCCTTTGGCAATATCGCTCAACTGCTTTTCCCATTGTCCTGTCAATTCGGGCGATTTAAGCAACTCGTTATCAATGACTTTAATCAGCTGAATGCCCGTGTCAGTCGCGTGAATTTGTTTGCGTTTACACACTAAATACTTGCGGCGAAAGAGTGTTTCGATGATATTGGCGCGGGTGGAAGGGCGACCGATGCCGTTGGCTTTCATCAGGTCGCGGAGTTCATCGTCTTCTACTTGTTTTCCCGCCGTTTCCATGCCGCGTAATAAGGTGGCTTCGGTGTAATATTTGGGCGGCTGCGTCATTTTTTCTTGCGACTCGGGCACGTGCTCACCTGATTCGCCGACTTTGAAGGGAGGTAATATTTTGTCTTCGGATTTTGTATTTTTCGGACCGGTCGGAGACGCGGCGCGAGCGGTCTTTTTGACAGACAGGAGTATCTGTC
>JBGCES010000369.1:0-3812 GCA_045106545.1 Saprospiraceae bacterium | reverse complement strand
ACAAATACTGTAATTATGAAATAGTCAAATGTTGTTTGCCGCTTTCATAATTACAGCATTTAGTCATCAAAAGTGCAACTCCTATTTCCCCTAATTCCCACTCTGAATCCGTCCCGCTTCATCTTCCAAGCCCGTTTTCCGCTTACGCGACTTCACTTTTTGGTTACCAAAATTGTAAGTCAAACTCATGCTTACGCGGCGACTATCCCAACGACCACCACCTGCTGAAATTAAACCGTCAAACTCAGAAACGCCATCCCAACCTGATTGATAAAAGATGTCATTTGCCGCAAGGCGAACGTTTAATTGATCGTTGAAGAACTTACGTTGCAAACCGAGATTCAAACTCCATTGCGATTCGTAACGGAATACGCCACCCCATACGCCTGGGCCAGCAAACCAGCCGCTAATTTCACCTTTAAAACCTTTCGGTAAATTAAAAGTCTGCTGCTGATAGAAGTTATAAGAAAATACTTGTACATCTACGATTGCACCTTCGCCGTAGTCCGCTTGGTTATTCGTATAATTCGCACTGGCATTCACAAACATACTCCACCATTCCGTAAGTTGCAGTGGCAAACTGGCGTTAAAACTTACAATATCTTGCGTCGCTAAATTCGCCCAAGTGATAAAGTTTGCACGGGGGTCAGCATCATCGGGTGCAATCAACCGCGTGATTTGATCTGTAGTGCGGCTGTACGCCAATTTGAAATTGAAACGGTAGGCGTAAGTATAACCTAGCTCGATATTATTTACAATTTCGGGATTCAAAAACGGGTTTCCTTTTTCAAAAGAAATCTCGCTCAATTGATTCCGAAATGGATTCAGTACATTGTAATCTGGTCGATTGATCCGACGACCGTAATTGAGCGCAAACGAGTGCATCCGCGCCGCTTGCCAAGTCAAACCCGCACTAGGAAACAAGTTTAGATAATTTAACTCTACGGGTGGTTCTTCCTGATCCGCATCAAAAACTTGTAAATTCCCCGTTGCATCCGTTTGTTCTGCCCGTAAACCAGCGGAAAAATTCCACTTATCATTCAACTTGCGATTGTAAGAAACGTAACCCGCATAGACACTTTCATCGTAATCGAATTGATTAGAACGACGATTATTTTGCGCGAAAGCGTTATTAATTTCATCAAAAACTAAAAAAGTATTATCCGACGAAACCATACTAAATTTACCACCAAAGCCGACTTTACCACCTAATAGATTATCTTCAAAATCCACCTTGGCGGTATAAATATCAATCCGTGTGGGCGTTTCAAAGTTATTGATGATGGATGAAAGTGGCGTAGTCAAATCTGCCTCAAAGTAGCGGTTGGGTTGAAAACGCTCTGCTTGATTATTATAACGACCATAATCTAAATCGACATTGACTGTACGGCTTTTGCCATTATCAAACCGATAATTGACATTGAACGTCTGCTGATCGTCATCGCGTACACTACGATTATTGGCGATCAATACACTATCTACCTGCGCCCGATTACTATTCTGGGCAATTGAAACGGAATTCATATCATCCGAACGACCGTCATTATCACGCAGACTCGCTAAGAAACCGATCGTATGATTTTTACCGAGAAAGAAATCCGTACCAATCCGTGCATTCATTCCCTCACTAGCATAAAATCCATTATTATCCTCGATTAGAAATAGACCATTCTGCACACTTTCAAAATCCATTTCATTAAAAAAGTCGCTATTGTAATAGCCCAATTGACCAAAGACATTCATGTTTTTATTGCGGTAATTACCATTAAAGCCAGCATTCGATTGCCAATGACGACCTTGACTTCCCGTTGCATTGACCGAGCCATTTGCTCCATGACTTTCATCGCGTTTTAAACGAATATCAATAATCCCTGCGTTACCTTCTGCTTCGTACTTTGCCCCTGGATTGGTAATAATATCAATACGATCGATTTGTTCCGCAGGAAGGTTTTTTAAATAAGTCGATAAATCTTGTCCTGTCAATGGCAAACGTTTACCATCCACATAAACCAAGACGCCAGAACGCCCTAAAACGGTCAAATTTTCATTATTATCCACCATTACGCCTGGTGCTTTGCGCAGCAATTCAATACCATCCGCACCCGAAGAATTAATCGTTCCTTGAACATTAAAAACGGTACGGTCGGGTTTAACTTCTACCATCGCACGCGAGGCGGTAACGGTGGCAGTTTCTAATTCGACCGCATTGGTAGCGAAAGATAAAACGCCTAAATCCAATTGCTGATCCGCAGTTAAAGTAATATCGTTCTGTTTAAAATCGGAATAACCGACGAAGGAAGCGATGAGGTAATAATTTCCAGCATTTAAGCCGCGTAGGTTAAAAATACCGTTGTCTTCTGTAATTTCTACTTTGACCATGCTACTATCAGCAGCATTGTATAAAGCAACATTTACAAATCCAACAGCTGCGCCCGCTTCATCTTGAAGTTGTCCTTTGATAGCGGCAGATTGGGCAAAAGAAAAGAGCGAAAAGAAGAGTAGTAAAGTTGTCGAGTAAAATTTCATTGAGAGTTTTAGTTTAATTAAAAAAATACTTTCATAGCTTTATTTTTGCATCATGCTACAAACTTAAAGGCATTTTCAACGACATTGCAGCAATATTCGACCAACTGCATTATAGTTCGGTGAACTGCAGTTTATTGCGTTAAAGGCAGATTTTTGAAACAAATAGTTGCAGTCGCTGTTTCGACTTTGTCTGAATTGAAAAATATTTTCTTAACTCCGAGTTTAATTTTTATATTTGAAAGATGTTAGATGCTAGACGTTAGACTTTAGATAGTTAACGAGTACATCTAACGTCTAATATCTAACTTCTAACATCTCAAATAATATGTACGATAAGCTCCTAGCTCCCCTCGATCTTGGTTTCACCACTTTAAAAAACCGCGTCCTCATGGGCAGTATGCACACCATGCTGGAAGATGTTCCTGGTGGTCTCGAACGCGCTGCGGTATTTTACGCCGAACGCGCGCGCGGACAAGTCGGTTTGATTGTCACGGGTGGAATTGCGCCCAATAAAGAAGGTGGGGCCTTGCCCGTTGGTCATCCGATGGATAATGAAAAATATGCAGAAGAACACCGCGTCATTACAGACGCCGTACATAAAGAAGGTGGTAAAATTTGTATGCAAATCCTACACGTCGGTCGCTATGGTTATACGCCGCAAAACGTGTCGGCGAGTAATACCAAAGCACCTATTTCGCCTTATCCTGCTCGCGCCTTGACGGGCGAAGAGGTAGAAAAAACGATTGAAGATTACGCGCATTCGGCAGCTATGGCGCAACATGCGGGTTATGACGGCGTAGAAATTATGGGTTCGGAAGGTTACTTGATTAACCAATTTATCGTTAAAAAAACCAACCACCGCGAAGACGAATGGGGCGGCAGCTACGAGAATCGGATTAAGTTTCCAATTGAAATCGTGAAGCGTACTCGCGAGCGTGTAGGTGAAAATTTTATCATTATCTACCGTTTGTCGATGTTGGATTTGGTAGAAGGTGGTAGCACATGGGAAGAAGTAGTACAATTAGCAAAAGAAATTGAAAAAGCGGGTGCGACGATTATTAATACAGGTATCGGCTGGCACGAAGCGCGCGTTCCGACTAGCGGTACGGTCGTTCCTCAAGGTGGATTTGCATGGGTGACGAAGCGCATGATGGGCGAAGTAAAAATTCCTTGGGGGGAACCCAATCGGTTTATAATGCCCGAATTTGCGGGGCAGGTGTTGCAGGATGGCGGCGGGAATTGGGCAGGAATGGCCGGCCCTTTTTAGCCGGTGCAAGATTGGGAAT
>JBGCES010000368.1:0-1836 GCA_045106545.1 Saprospiraceae bacterium | reverse complement strand
AGGAGCGAAGTGCTTTGATTTTAGGAAACTGCGTTTCTAATGCCGTTTGCAAATCAGCAACCGTCGAGCCAGCAGTTATTGAGAATTCTAAAGTCGAACCGCCCACAATATCGCGCATGATCCCAAAGGCAAGTAGCGTTGTGGTAAAATTAGTACTTTGCTGCAAAATATTTTTGTTTTACTTTTTAATAAACCCCATTTTATCTTTCAGACAAACTCTTATCACAAACTAAACAAAGCAGTTCGGTCATTAGATTTCTTACGACGATCCAATTGATAAAAAATGCCTCGATCGGAGATGGTCCACAGCGCAGATCGCACACCCGTTTTATTTAATCCTTTATTAATCCATTGATTACAAGTGCGTAAACCGGTGTATTTACCTCGTGCTTCGTAAAACTGGTCATTATCCGCATAGCCGCAACACGTCAATATTTCCACCTGTCCTGCAGAAGAGAGTCGAAAAGTATCTTTAATATATTGGCAAAGTGTGATGTACTGCTGATAGGTGAGCGCAACTTGGGTAAACTTTTTCCCATCCTTCGGCAGCTCAGCGTAAGCAGTAATGTGCATAATCGTCGGACTAGGAAGAATCATAGCATTAAAAGCAGTCTTAAATTTTAATTCCGCCCAAGTCGGTGTATCCAAATAGAAACCGCGATCGCCCCAGCCAATAGCAAGGTAATGGGTATCTAGCGGATAATCTGTTTCATCAAGAAATTGCCACCAATTCATCGCTGTATGCTGAACTGGTAAAACGAAATCGGTATGGACACCATTGGAATATAAATATATCACTGCTCCATGCTCTTCCTCTCGAAAAGATTTATGACGAGGAATCATAGAGAGTAAGTATCCTAGAACGACATAGACTAAAAAAATACTAACTAGAAAAGCTAATATTTTGAGTAAGAAAAAAAGTGAAGATAACCACATATGATACTTGTTGTACAATGCTAAGTCCCGCCAAATTAATTATTTCGGCGATACAAAAGGCATTGTATGGAGTTGGTTTAACTTTAATTTTAGACAAAGATAATTATTGTAAATTAATCTAAGCAAATAGCGTCAGTGGTTGATGATGTTTTATACCAGTGGTTTTAATTAGCGGATAAAACCACCTTCTGAATGAATGACTTGACCTGTAATCCACGCGCCTTTTTCACTCACTAAAAAGCCGATCAAATCAGCAATATCAGTAGGTTGTCCGATTCGCTGCATGGGGAAACGACGCAATAAATCTGTTTCTAAAGTCGCATCCATCCAGCCCGTATCATTTGGGCCAGGATTGACGGCATTGATGGTGATGCCCTTGGCGGCGATACTACTTGCGATCGTTTTGGTAAGTGTTTCAATGGCAGCTTTGGTCATACCATAAGCAATTTCGTTGGGCATCGCACCGAGCGATTGACCTGAGGTCAAATTAATAATTCGTCCATCTACTTTTCCTGTAAATTGTTGAATAAATACCGAAATAAGTAGCGTAGTAGCCCGCATATTTAACTGATAATGGCGATCCAGCTCGCTACCAATTATCTCTTCAATATTCGTCTGCGTACTATAAGTCGCGTTATTCACCAGAATGTGCGGATTGCCAAGGGATTCTTTTACACCTTCAAAAAGTTGTTCAATCGCATTTGGTGAAGTTAAATCCAATTCCATTGTTGCACACCGAACGCCAAAGGCTTCGATTTCTGCTTGAATCAATGCGGGTTCATTACTTGCTATTCCCCACGGCATCGTCTGATCGTAAGCCGTCCAATACGTAAAAAAGATGTCGATTTTCTGCTGTGCGAGTACACAACAAATGGCTCTACCAATTCCTTTGAGGCGACT
>JBGCES010000367.1:0-2678 GCA_045106545.1 Saprospiraceae bacterium | reverse complement strand
CCATTTGGATACCTGAATATGCGCGTCAATATTTAGAACAATTCAATAGAAATTCTGTGCAAGCTGATTTGTTAAAAATTTCAGAAGGTCAAGTGCCATTAGAATAGGATTATTTAAAAAAAGCAGACCGTTCCTTATTTTGCGATACGGGAATGTTAGTCATAAAAATCTGGTCGGAATATAAATACGGCAATTGTGATCCTTTTATTTTAAATCAATTAAAAAATAGAATCTACGACGCTTATGTGCTTTGCTCGCCGCAAGGTATAGATTGGGAATACGATCCCTTACGCGAAGCACTTGATGTGGCTGAACGCGAACGATTGTACCAAATTTATCAAAAAGAATTGCAAAAACTAGGTGTAAATTACCTCGAAGTCAAGGGTAATATTGAAGAGCGAAAGCAACAAGTCATTCAATTACTAAACGCATAAAACTGAACCGCACTTCGTCCGCTGTCTTTCCGACAGCGCACGTATTTTTGTCCACTCAAAGAATAAAATTAATGTAGGTGAAACATTGACGGTTAGTATTTACCAAAACTAAATTTTTTCTTAAAACCACCATCCGCTACAATAAGCCACAACTTTTAAAAGTTAATTTTCCATCTATGACCTAATCACTCCTATTGTAAAAAACTCTGACACCAATTTTAATACACACAAAAACGATTGAACACGAGTAATTCAATGCTTTTTTCATTTATAAAATGATTACTCGTTACACTAAAACCCATTCTTTCCATAAGTCAAACCGCTACATTTTATACTGATGAAAAACGACTTTTCTTACAGAAGGTCTATCTAAAGTACGCGCGATCCGTCAACCGTCTACCTTCCACCGTCAACCGTTTTTCCACACTCTCTTTCTTTGAACACTGGTTAATTTGGACTACTAAAAATGAATATGTTCGATTTGAATGTCAGAAGTGCATGTCCCGTAACTTTTACATTTTGAGTTTTGCATTTTACATTTTACATTCCTTTGGTTAACCCAAAAACTATGTTTTACCATGAGACTCCACATCATAATTGTAGCGACTTTCTTACTGACTTCCTTTTCTACACAAGCTGAAAACGGCTGTATTTCTGGCAATTGCTTCGACGGCAACGGCACATTTATTTATCCGAGCGGCGCGAAGTACGTTGGGCAATTCCAAAGTGGGCAAATCCACGGCGAAGGCGCATTGTATTTTAGTAGCAAAAGCAAATACACGAAGTATTTTGGCAACTTCGCCCATAACTACCGCGAAGGCGAAGGGCGATTAACCTACAAAGCAGGACACGAATATTTTGGTAGTTTTCAAAAAGGAAAACAATCAGGTTACGGCTCGATGCGCTACGCCAACGGCGATGAATATGCGGGTAATTGGATTGCGCATGAACCCAACGGCTATGGTATTTATCGCTTTGCGGCAGGGGATTGGTACGAAGGCAATTTTAAAAGTGGCAAATATGATGGCGAAGGCACAATGAACTATACGGACGGTGCAAAATTCGTCGGTCAGTGGATGAATAATCAGAAACACGGCAGCGGAAATTTTTACTCACCCGATGGTCAAGTAATCAGCGGTCGTTGGTCAAATGGTGAGCGTACAGATAATACACAAAGTACTAATAATCAGACCACTAGCGTTTTTGCGAGCAACGAAACAACAACGACCAATTATTCCTCCGTTAATCGCGATTGCAACGCGAATTACTGCGAATCAGGTCGTGGGTATTTCAATTATTCTGATGGTACAAAATACGTCGGCGACTTCCGCGCAGGACAACCTGAGGGCGAAGGCACGGTGCTTTACGCCAACGGCGATCGTTATGAAGGCGGCTGGAAAGGACACGCGCCGCACGGTGCTGGTGTGATGAATTACTCAACTGGGCGTCGCGTTGGTGCAAATTGGGAATATGGCAAACCGATTTCTTTTTTAAATAATTCCGAAGCAGCAGTTACGGAAACGCAAGTGAATATGGAAGTGGATGCGGAGATTAAAATCTGGGCAGTCGTAGTTGGTGTTGGTCGTTATACGCATATGCCTGCGTTAAAATTTACAGATGATGATGCTTATCAAATTTATGCTTTTCTCAAATCTCCTGAAGGTGGCGCATTACCCGATCGTCAATTGAAAGTCTTAATCGACGAAGATGCGACGCGTCAAAATATCCTCTCAGCGGCACGTGAAACCATGCTCAAAGCCGATGAAAATGATGTAGTGATGTTCTACTTCAGTGGTCATGGTTTGGAAGGTTCATTTTTACCTGTGGACTACGACGGTTTTGGCAATCGCGTACTGCACACCGAGATTAGTGATTTATTAGAACAAAGCAATGCGAAACATAAAATCGTCTTTGCGGACGCTTGTCATTCGGGCAGTCTATCGGATGCGAATGATAATATGCACAGTTTCGCAATGCGCAAGCCAGTTTATCAAACACTAGCACGTTATTACGAGGCGTTCGAGAATACGAGTGGCGGAACGGCTTTGCTGTTATCATCTAAAGGCGAAGAATACTCCTTGGAAGATCGCGGCTTGCGTTCGGGCGTTTTTAGTCACTTTTTAGTGCGCGGCTTGAAAGGTGCAGCGGATTTTGATAGTGATAAAATGGTGACCGTGCAGGAGTTGTACAATTACGTCTATAGTGAGGTACGCGAATATACGGGACACATTCAAACGCCGACGC
>JBGCES010000366.1:0-25942 GCA_045106545.1 Saprospiraceae bacterium | reverse complement strand
TTAGAACTTAAACTTAAATAATGCACTATCGAATTGCTATAATAATTTTGTTCTTTAATATGGTCTGTCGAGCACAGACTGTATTTGAGGCGCAACCGAATCGAGCAAAAGAAGAACAAATTAGTCAATTTGAAAATAATTTAATCAAACAAGGGTTACAGAACGTTGTTGTTTCAATTGGTGATAGTATGTTACATGTCACTTTTGAAAATCGTCGATTCCGTGATGAAGTAGATGCAGTGGAAAAAGTTGCTGAAATTTTTCAACAACAACCAACTTTATCTTATCAAGCTTTAGAATTTACGCTTCAAAATCGGGGAATCCCTACATTAAGTGGAGTTTTACAGCGAATTTTAATTAAAGAGAATAAAGATTCAAGTAGCGTACAGTTATTACCTGAACAAACTAGGATCGCTGATTATAATTTGTGGGCTCAGAGATTTGAACAGGAGAAAGCGAATAATGGTAACTGGCGAGTTGAATTTGAATTTGAACCTCAACTACTGTTGGCATTAGGGGCAAGACGTGACCCGATTTTACATCAAATAAATCTATTACCTTCTGCTAATATTTATCTTTGGCGAGGTGCTAGGCTAAGATTTCAAGGGATTATTCCTATTTCTGATGAATTAAAAAATCCTGAAGATCAATTTTGGCGACCGCGATTGATTACTTTGAGTCAATATGTAGTCTTGCCAAAAAAAATATTGCTCAGTGCAACTCTAGGTTATTTTACTGAACGGCGCTATGGAGTAGCTTTACAAGCTAGTAAATTTTTTGGAGCAAAAAGTCGCTTTTTATTACAAGCGAATGCTGCATATACTGGCTTTGGTTCATTCCCACAGGTCATTAATGTGGATACTCCAACTAGAGGTTGGCAGTTTAGTAATTTGAATTATTTTAACTACAGCATAGCTGGAGAATATATTATTCCAAGTTGGAATTTACGAGTACGATTGGCCTATCAAAAGGCATTGCTTAATCGTAAAGTTGTTAGAGCTGAGGTTTGGCGGCAGTTTGATGAACTTCAACTTGGTTTTTTCTTATACCGTTTCACAGGTGAAAGTAATTATGGTTTTATAGTTAATATACCTTTATTTCCTAAACGCTATGGGAAGCCAGGTCGTATTCACTTTAAAACCAGCCGATTTTTTAATTATACCTACCACACCACACAATTTTATGCCACTGATTTCTCTGCGGGAGAAGATCTCTGGCGATTTTATGAAACACTGCATCCCGCTTTTTTCAACAACCGATTACAAGAATAAATTCTAAACCTACATTATCTAACTCGTTGGAAAAGTTGTAAACTACTTGCTAGTAAGAACTATACTGGTTCATGTTCACTGTTTACCCTATTATTTCCAACCCCTAAATTTAATTAACCATGCAACAAAAATGGATGACATTTATTATGCTTGTCCTGTTAGGAAGCGTAATTCACTTTACAGCCTGTAATGTGGAGACTCTGGATGAAGAGTTAACCTTAGAGACTATTATGGATCGTCAAGCAGACGGTTGTCGCTTAATCATTTCTGGACACGTTGCCAATACAGAAGATTTATCACGCATCGAAGACGTAGAATTAGATTCTGATGTATTTGATGAAGCCGTTACCACCGATGAAGATGGTAACTTCCGGGTAGATCTTAGTTTTGATGCCGATGAAGATCCAGATGTAGTTGAAGTTGAAATCTCAGCAGATGGATTCTTAACAAAGACAGTTGAAGTCGATTTTAGCAAACTACTGGAGAATTGTGTATTCTTAACAGAAGTAGAGTGGCACATTGCATTGTCGCCTAAAAAGCCTGTTATTGCGCTTTCTACTACAAATCCTACCTCTGCAACTATCAACGATCAGTTTGCAGTAGTAACTTATGAAGAAAACGAGGCACTAGAATTAGTTCCTGTAGATACGACAATTGTTGCTCGTTCTTACAGCATAACATTCCCTGCAGTTACTTCTATCAACGAACCATCAGTATGTGTGTCTCCTAGCCATTGTTATGCACGTGGAGCTGGTATCGTATTAGATGAAGATTCACAAGAGTTATCATTAATCGATTTTGTTGTTGATGCTTCTAGTAATATTGCATTAAACGGAGCTATTCAATTGACTTTCTCTACACCATATCCTATTGGTAATGGCGATGTAATCAATGTAAATAATGGATCAATAGTTAACTTTGATGTTGCTACTGGCACACTTACTTTATTGATTACTTCCTTAGAGAATATCGAGGTAGTAAATACTTTTGGATGTAGTATTGAGGCTGTATCAACTACAACTGGACAGCAACGCTCTCGTCAGAGTTTGTCAAATTGTAATTGTGGAGATGCTCAGGAATTCACTTTCTTCAGCCCATTCGATCCATTTACTACGTTAACACTTGATGTACCAGAAGGTACTAGCCAATTGCAAAATGATTTGCTTACTGAAGCGCTCTTCAATTGCTTAAACCTCGGTATAGCTAATGAAGAAGAAGATGGAAGTGTTGTTGATTTCGCAAGTGGTGTAAGTGTTGTTGCTGACAAATGTCAAGTAGTGACCTTAGAATCACGTAACATCATTAGAACTTACCGTGGTGAGATACTAGGTGTTCCATTTACTTATCGAGTATCAGCAGAAACGGAAACTGGTTTAACTACAGGTGTTTGTCCAACTACTACGGCTTGTCACCAAGGTTGTCCAGGATAATACCTATGGATTGTGACACATGAATAAAAATGGAGCGTATTGACTATCAATATGCTCCATTTTTATTTTATTATTTTTTGATTGACATGTGATTTGTCAATGAACCTAATTTATAAAATGATATTATACTGTTGTAGTAATAGACGAAGTTGTTGCGCAGTACTGAAATGAATACTTCTAATCCCTACTCCTTCGGCTGCTATTACATTACGTAAATTGTCATCGATGAAAATAGCTTTATCTGCATCTATATTAAATCTACTTAATGTTAATTGATAAATTTTAGGGTCGGGTTTTTTTAATTTCTCCTTCCCAGATACTAAAACGTCATCAAACCATTGCAAAAATTCAAATCGCTCTTCTGCAATCGGGTAAGTTTCTGCCGACCAATTGGTAAGTGCATATAAATTATATTTCTGACTTGCTTTCAATTGACGCAGTATGTCAACTACTTCTTTATTTGCTCCACCTAGCATTTCTTCCCATCGCCCATAATAAGCACGAATAAAACGTTCATACTTTGGATGTTGTGCCACTAATTCTTTCGTCGCTTCCACAATTAGTCGCCCGCCGTCCTGTTGTTCATTCCAATCAAATGTAGCCACATTATTAAAAAAGTAATTCATTTCTTCCTCTCTATCAAATAGCTTCTTAAATAAATACTGCGGATTCCAATCAATTAATACTCCTCCCAAATCAAAAATAATAGTATCAATAGTGTTTTTAGACATTTTGCAAAGTGTTAAAATTTTCTTAAAGATATAGATAAGCCCAAAAGGTCGTTTTAGAACAAACTCCCGCTATGCGACCCAAAGCATAAAGCTATGTAAATCATTGTTTGAGGGTAACTCATTAAATGTGGGTTACCCGCTTATTTTTTAGAAAATTCCGAATATGCGTTGCCTTTGCGGAATTCATCTAATATATGCTTTACTGTTCCTGTCAAGTTATCAGGCAACTCGTTCAATGGAAACCACTCAACTTTTAAAAATTTATGCTTTTCTCGTGATTTTACTTCCCCAAACCAATTTTCTGCCCAAAAATAGAGCGTCATTCGATGAGTACTACCTCTTCGTTTATGAAGCACGTGGACTAATTTCAGGTGTTGTGGCTTTAAAATTAGACCCGCTTCTTCTTTACTTTCACGGATTAAAGTAGCTTTCGCAAATTCTTTTTCTTCAATCGTTCCACCCACTAGAGAATAGTTTCCACCATTAGGTTTTGTCTGTTTAAGTAATAAGATTTTATTATTTTGTTGCAAAATTAGTCTTGCTTTAAGCGTAATATTTTCTGCTCCCATGTATTTCGTTTTGTGCTAGTAGAAAATGAATTCTACTCGCCGATTTTGTTGTCGACCGTATGCGCTATAATTATCAGCTACTGGATCTTGTTCTCCACGACCAATTGCGATTAATTGTTGTGGATTCACACCTTTATTAATTAGAAAACGCACAACTGCTCGCGCTCGATCTTCTGAAAGTTTTTGATTAAAAAAAGGCTGCCCAACGTCATCTGTATATCCAATTACTTTGAGTTTAAAGGTATTATTTTTTATTAGAAAATCTGCAACAACTTCGAGCGTAGGAGAAGCAGATTCAAGTAGCTGGTCACTATTATTAGCAAAATTAATTGCAGAAGCCACAAATGCCTCATTCACTCGAATTTCAGTATTAGCAATGAAGACTTTATCAGGTTTTTTATGAATTGGAGGTGGAGTAGGGCGTCGGTAAAAGTTCAAAGAGTCTGTAGTACTAATCATCGAAACTACTGGGATTCCAAATTTATTGATATGTCGAAAAGAATCCTGATAGATAAAATCTTTACTAACGACTAAGTCTGCTTGTATTTTTTGACCATCAATTGCTTGTAGTTTAAAGTTATCAAACGCATAATAAACACGTCGGGAGACATATCCTTTAGGTCGTTTGCCAATCAGCGTTGCATCAGTATTTTTATCTACATTGAAATTGCCAATCATCAATCCTTGTTCATTACCTTTGGCTGTATAAATTGCTTCGACGGTATGCCAAGTCGCAGGAGACAATTTTTTCGGAAAATCAAATACTACTTGTGGCGAATATTGTAATAATGCTTTCGTATCATCGTGTACGATTAGTGTATCTGCAAAATAGACTCCGAAAGATTGAATCATCACTTGTTCTGGACGAAAAGCAAAACTTAATTTATACTTTCGTCCAGCTTCTAATGTAGCAAGTAATGGAACTTGTACAAAGGAGCGATCTTGTTTTTTTCGCTCGTTGAACATCCCAAAGGCAATGCAGCGTTCACCATCGGCAGCAGGGAAGAAGTGTTTTTGATCTGCTTCGTGCGCAATGTAGCGTATATTCTTTAATATAACAGAGCGCCATGCTTTAGGACTGCAAGGTTCAGTATATTTGTGACAAATATTAATATCCTCAAAACTTGGATTAGGAATTAAATTGAGGTTTGATTGAGCCATTGTCATAAAATAAAAAAACAATGCGCTGAAAAGACAAATAAATTTCATCTTCTCCAAACGAAAATTTAGCTCGAATAATGTGATTCAGGTTAAATCTACTTAAAAAACATTTCTAATCTTGTCGACTGCTCTACATACTCAATTACTTAAAACGGAAGCTACGCGCATTGGATTTTCTTACGTTGGAATAAGTAAGGCAGAGCGTATGGATGCTGAGGCAAAACGCTTAGAAGAATGGCTTAATCAAGGCTATCAAGGGAAAATGCAATATTTAGAAAACCATTTTGAAAAACGCGTTGATCCTACTTTGCTAGTTCCTGGGGCAAAATCTGTCGTTACACTACTTTACAATTATTATACAGAAGCTGAGCAGGTAGATCCAACTGCTCCTAAGATTGCAAAATATGCTCACGGAAAGGACTATCACTTTGTGGTAAAAGACAAATTGAGGGAGCTATTGAATACTTTAAATGAAAAAATTGGAGAGATAAACGGACGATGTTTTGTAGATTCTGCCCCTGTCTTAGAACGCGACTGGGCACGGCGCAGTGGAGTAGGGTGGGTAGGGAAAAATACACTCTTGATTCATCCTAAGGCTGGGTCGTATTTCTTTTTAGCAGAATTAATTATAGACTTGCCGCTGATTTCTGATAGCCCGATCAAGGATTTTTGTGGCACTTGTACACGTTGTATTGATGCTTGTCCGACAAATGCCATTTCTCCAGCTGGTTATGTTATGGATGGTAGTAAATGTATTTCTTATTTAACTATTGAGTTAAAAGATGAAATTCCCACTGAATTTAGTAAACAAATGGAAGATTGGATGTTTGGATGCGATATTTGTCAGCAGGTTTGCCCCTGGAATCGCTTTTCTTCACCTCATCAGGAAGCTGATTTTTCACCGCATCCAGAATTGTTAAATATGCGTAAATCAGATTGGTTAGAACTAACTGAAGAGGTTTTTCGAACAATTTTCCGAAAATCAGCGGTAAAACGTACGAAATTTAAAGGTTTGCAACGGAATATTCACTTTTTGTATTCAAATAAAATGGACGAAGATCTTTTAGCAACCTGACTTTTATCGTAAGTCGCAGGAAATAAATGCGACGAAATATTTAAATTTGTATATAATTAAAGCGCAAATACCACCCACCTGTCAAACACGGATAATCTAATGACTTTTGAATGGAACAATTCGTTTACACCCTTTTTGTCTTTGAAAATACAAGCTGTTAAAGATTTCATTTGAATTAAATATTAATTTTCATTAACATTGTGTGCTATTTCAGAAGGGACGTTTTTTTACATCAATACAATCTTTCCTTTGAGGCTTTCTAAATGATATTTGATGTTTAATTTAATTTAGATTTTACCTGTTTTTATTCTTTTACTCTTTGAGTTGAATCAAAAAAACACTTCTCTAGAAATCCTACAAGCAGCGCACTAGCAGAGAACTTTCGTTATAATGGCTATAAGACTAAAACAAATAGAATATTAGTAATTAGTAGCATACACCTTTTCTTAGGTGTCTGTTTAATTTATAAGTTTAACAGAATTATTTAATTGCCTAAAATGTTGAGCTTCTCTATATCAAAGAGAGTGATTATTTATACAATACGTTGGCAACTAAACAGCAATTCAATAAATAAACCTGTTCGACTACATTAAAATGTCCGTAGTTCACTTTAAATATTAGACTATTTTACATTGAAATATACTATTAATTTGCTCAACTGATAATACTGGCTATGGTAATCATTACCTAGCTCAAAAAGATCTCGAAAGTCATATTTAAGTACACGGCTACGGATACCGTGTTTTTCAATTTTTTTAAAACAAACTGTATGGTACGTTATTTACTCTTACTTTTTTCTTTCATGTTGTCAGGGAGTATAGCCTACGCCCAGACTTCCCTCTCCGGAAAAGTGACGGAGGAAGCCAACGGCGAGCCGGTACTCTTCGGTAACGTTGCGCTTTACAAAAACGGAAACTTAATTACTGGAGTCGAGACTGACTTTGATGGTAATTATAGTATTTCCAACATTGACCCTGGTACATATGATGTAGAAGCTTCTTACATCGGTTTACAAACGCAACGTATTGCGGGGGTGAAGGTTTTTGCTGGTAAAGCAAATAAACTAGATGTTCAATTGACTACTGGTGGCGTTACGCTTGACGAAGTGGTAGTTGTTGATTACAAGGTTCCGCTGATTGAACAGGATAATACTACCCAAGGTGGTAGTTTGACCAGTGATCAAATTAAGAATTTGCCTACTCGTAATATTAACGCCTTAGCGGCAAACGTAGCAGGTTTGGCTTCTGCCGATGAAGGTGAAGAAGTCGCAGTTCGTGGATCACGTTCTAATGCAACCAACTACTATGTAGATGGTATCCGCGTTCAAGGTAGTTTGATTCCGGAATCAGAAATTGACCAACTACAAGTTATCACAGGTGGTATCCAAGCCCAATATGGTGATGTAACGGGTGGTATTATCTCGATTACGACTAAAGGACCTTCTAGTAAGTTTTCTGGTGGAGTTGAGGCAGAAACTTCTGAATACCTTGACCCTTATCGTCAGAGTCTAGTCGGCTTTAACGTAAGTGGACCATTATTAAAAAAGAAAGATACGGATCAATCCATCTTAGGATTTCGGGTTGCTGGACGTTTTACTTACCAATTTGATGATGACCCGAATGCGGTTGATGTTTATCAGTTAACCGACGAAGCTCGTACTCGTTTGCAAGCCCGCCCAATTCGTACAATTAACGGTCTTCCTTTTCCTGAGGCAGATTACTTGGGTTTCGATGATGTAAATGCTTTGGACGCACAGCCCAACGAAGAATACACTCGTTACGATGTTACTGCAAAGATAGATGCGCGCTTGAGTGATGCTATTGACATAACTTTTACGGGAGCTGGTGTTTATGATGAAGATTTCTTTACACCAAGCGAGGCATCTCGTACTTTAGTAAACTGGCGCGTATTAAATAGCCACAATAATCCATTGGAGACTACACAGACCTTGCGTGGAAATGTTCGCTTCCGCCACCGTTTAGGTGGAGCAAGTGCTTCTGATGGTGGTGATGGTGACGGAACTGCAAAAGGTTCAGTTATTCAGAATGCTTCTTATACGTTACAATTTGGTTACGAAAATGAGTTATTGGATCATTCCGATTCTCGCCACGGCGACAATTATTTCCGCTACGGTCACGTAGGTAATTTTGATATTGAATGGATTCCTTCATTTAATTTCGATTTCCAAACTAACACGCTCGCTCATACGGATTACCGTCAAGTATTACGTGGTTACACGCCTAGTGCTTCTAATCCTACTTTATCAAATTACAATCTAGCTTTAGAAGAACTTGGATTTTCGTTTGATGAAGGTTTGAATGGACAAATTGGTAATACGGTATTATTCGTGAATAATGTAGCTACGGTTAATCCTTCTATTAGTCGTGATCAGTTTATCGCGCCTAATGGTAATATCCCTAATTTCTTCGAAGATTCTTGGGGTTTTCATAGAAATATCGGTTCTGTGTATAACCGAGTACGTACGATGGATGATGATATTATTACTTTTAATGCAAATAGTTCTTTTGACTTCGTTCCTAGTAGCAGTTCAGAAAATGGTCGTCATAGTATCCAATTTGGTATTTTATACGAGCAACGTACAAACCGTCAATACGATGTATTCCCACGTAACATCTGGGATGTAGCACGTCAACAAGCTAATAATCACATTGCTGGTATTGCTGAAGGAGCTGATTCTATAGGAATAGTA
Organism: Saprospiraceae bacterium; assembly: GCA_045106545.1. Taxonomy (GTDB): domain Bacteria; phylum Bacteroidota; class Bacteroidia; order Chitinophagales; family Saprospiraceae; genus JBGCES01. The sequence continues at coordinate 16,995 of JBGCES010000366.1, read as the reverse complement.
AACGTTCCAGGTTTTGGTGATGCCGCTTTACTAGAAGTATCTACTGTAAATCCTGAAGACGCACGTTTCTACCGCGAAATTCGTAATGTAACAGGACAGGCGTTAAACGATTATGTAAATGTAGATGGCTTAGATCCAGACCAATTAACACTTGGTTTATTCTCTGCTAAGGAACTGAACGATGAAGCGATTTTAGAATATTGGGGATATGACTATACTGGTAATGAATTTGACGGAACATTTGATGACTTTTTTACGGCAAGAGATGAAAATGGGGTGAGAACGTTCCCTGTTGCACCTAACCGCCCACTTTATGCTGCGGCTTACATTCAAGATAAGTTCCAGTTTAAAGACATCATTTTCCGTGTAGGAGTGCGGGTAGATCGCTATGATGCCAATACTAAAGTATTAAAAGATAACTATTCACTTTACGAAGTTCAAGGTGCTTCTGATTACTTTGGTGGTAACCCTGATCAAGCTCGTCCTGGTAATATTGGTGACGACTTTAAAGTATATTTGAACGATAGTGGTACTGCTGTACAAGGTTTCCGTGATGGTGACCAGTGGTATTTCGGTAATGGTACACCTGCCAATAGCCCGAACTTAGTATTCCCTGGTGGATTAGTAAATCCAGCTTATGTAGATGATCGGGTAAATCAAATTCCTAACTTTATTAAGAGTCCAGATTTTGATCCAAATGTATCATTTGAAGATTACGAACCACAGATTAATGTAATGCCTCGTTTGGCGTTCTCTTTCCCGATTTCCACGGAAGCGAACTTCTTTGCACACTACGATATCTTGGTACAACGTCCCGCATCTAATACGATTGCTACAGCGATGGACTACTTCTACTTTACTGAAGACCGTTTTGCCCGTGGTATTCGTAATAATCCAAACTTATTACCAGAGAAGACAATTGATTACGAGGTAGGTTTCCAACAGAAACTTTCAAATACTTCTGCACTTAAAATTGCAGCATACTACAAAGAAATGCGCGATATGATTCAACGTCGTACTTTCTTCCCCGTGCCAATTGTTAACCAATACTCAACTTACGATAACTTAGATTTTGGTACAGTAAAAGGTTTCTCTTTTACTTATGATTTACGTAGAACAGGTAATATCACCATGAATGCAAGTTATACCCTACAATTTGCAGATGGTACAGGTTCTGATGCTGATTCTCAACGTGGTTTGACCAGTCGTGGTAATATTCGAACATTGTTCCCATTGAATTTTGACGAACGTCATCGGATCGTAACTTCAATCGATTACCGTTATGGCGCTGGTAAGCGTTATACAGGACCACAATGGTTTGGAAAAGATGTATTTGCTGATGCAGGTGTGAATTTACAAGCAATTGCTGTATCAGGTCGTCCTTATTCTGCTGAATTAGAGCCAACGGAATTAGATGGAATTGGTACTAAAGGACAATTAAATGGTTCTCGTTTGCCATGGAACTTTACGCTAAACATGCGAGTAGACAAAAACTTTAAAGTAGGTAAGAACTTGGATTTCAATGCTTATGTACGGGTATCTAACGTATTGGATCGTCGTAATACAATTCAGGTTTATTCTGCTTCTGGTCAAGCAGATACAGATGGTTTCTTAAACTCAACTCGTGGATTGCAGCAACGTGCAAGTATCGAAGGTTCACGACGTGAATATTCTGCTTATGTCGCTTCTTACCAATGGCGGGTATTGAATCCAAACTTCTTTAGTTTACCACGTCGTATCTTTGTTGGTGCGAGTATGAATTTCTAAAAAAAGAGGTTAGATAGTAGAGGTTAGAAGTTAGATAAATTAAAAATCTAACTTCTAACCTCCAACTGCTCTAATGAATAATAAATCTTATAAAAAAAATAATGCTATGCGTAGTTTAAAAACGTGGTTTTTAAGCATCTTAGGATTAGGGGTATTTACGATTGCGAGTGCCCACGTTAATCCACATGCTGCTACAAAACCAGCGGAGGGAGATCGAAGTACAAATGCGGTGCAATACCGCAACGACTGTGATCAAGCTGTCGCAAAATATGATATGGCGATCAATAATGTTCGCGCTCGCTTACTCACAGGTGGTGATGTTTGGTGGGATCCAGGTGCAAGTGATGGTCGTTATGTAGTACCAAAAGTGCCAGCAGGTCAACCTGAGGTATCAGCTATTTTTGCAGGTGCAGTTTGGTTGGGAGGTGTTGACCCAGCGGGTAACTTGAAAATTGCTGCTCAACAATATGGTTCTGCTAGTGGTAACGCCGATTTTTGGCCTGGACCACTTGATCCAATGGAAGGTACAACAGAGCAACAAACCTGTTCCGATTGGGATCGCTTCTTTGTCGTGACTGGTGAAGAAATTGATGAGCATTTACGTAATTACCAAAAAGCAATTGATGGTAATCTACCTTATAACGAAGGGGATATTCCACGAAATATTCGTGGTTGGCCTGCACGTGGTAATCAATTCTTTTTTGATATTCACCGTTTTGAATTACCTAACACTTCACAAGGTTTAGGTGCATTCTTTGATCAAGATAAAGATGGTTTTTACGAACCAGATGAAGGAGATTATCCTGTAATTGAAATTCGTGGTTGTATTGGTAATCCACAATATCCAGATGAAATGGTATTTTGGATTTATAATGATAATGGTAACATCCACTCGGAATCAAATGCTGATCCGATTCAGATGGAAGTACAAGTACAAGGGTTTGCTTATGCTACTAACGATGAAATCAACGATATGACTTTCCAACGTTATAAGCTGATTAATCGTGCGATTGAAAGTATTGATAGTACTTTTTTCGCGATGTGGGTAGATGCCGATTTAGGATGTTTTACAGATGATTTTGTTGGTTGTGATACTGCTCGAAGTTTAGCATATATCTATAATGCTGATGCAGTAGATGGCGACAATGGTTCTGCTTGTTCAGGTGGTGTAAATACCTATGGTGATGAAGTGCCGATTATCGGTGTAGATTACTTCCGTGGACCTTTAGATGAGTTTGGTAATGAATTAGGGATGTCTTCTTTTACTTACTTCAATAATGGTGGTCAAGGAGGCCCTCCAGGTGGTACTACTGACCCTGGTTCTGCGCAAGAGTATTACAACTTACTGTCTGGTTCTTGGAAAACGGGTGAACCATTTGAATTCGGTGGCGATGGCTACCAAGAAGGTACTTTCCCGATTGAATATGCTTTCCCTAATGCGCCCGATGATGGTGCGGGTTGGTCCATGTGTACTTTCCCGAATAACCCGAACTACGATCGTCGTACAGTACAAGCTTCGGGTCCTTTCCGACTTGATCCTGGTGCGGTAAATGAATTAATCGTTGGAGTTGTATTTGTTGCAGATCAAGATTATCCTTGCCCGAGCGTTCGCGCACTACAAGGTGCAGATGATATTGCACAATCTCTTTTTGATGCTTGTTTTGAAATTACAGATGGTCCAGATGCACCAGATGTTGATATTGTTGAGTTAGATCAGGAATTAGTATTAGTTTTAACTAATGATGAATCTTCCAATAATTTTGAAGAAAGCTATGCGCAAGTAGGTCTAAATGTACCTTCAGGTCAATCTGATAGTTTATACACATTTGAGGGGTATCGTATTTTTCAAATGTCTGGACCTGACGTAACAATTGCTGATTTGGGAGATCCGAATAAGGCTCGTTTGGTAATTAGTGTAGATGTTAAAAACAATCGAGAAAAATTATACAATTGGATACCAATTGATTCCCCTACTGAAGAAACCTACTACCAGCCAGTTCTACAGAACGAGGGCGTAACAAACGATGGTGTTCGTCATACTTTTAATATTATCAATGATCAATTTACGGGAACCCGTTTAATTAATCATCGTAAATATTACTACACTGCGTTGGCGTACGCACAAAATAACTTTGAAGACTTCGATCCAGAGAATCCATCTATCGGTCAAAGACAACCTTATTTAGAAGGACGTAAAAATATTGGTGATGGTAACAATCCGTTCTATACCGCTATTCCACGTCCAATCGTAGATCGCGTAGTTAATTCAGACTATGGTGACGGTGCAGTTGTTACTCGTTTAGATGGTATTGGTGTAGGAGGTAACTTCTTGGATATATCTAATGAAACGAGACAAGCAATCATCGATGGTAGCTTTGACGGTACTATCACGTATAACGCAGGTGGTGGACCAGTAAATATCTCAGTTTATAATCCACTAGAAGTAGTCGATGGCGAATTTTTATTAACTTTTATTGATGAAAATTTGGATAACGATGAATTAGATGACAATGTACGTTGGACTTTAACTGATTTAGGTAGCGATAATAAAACGATTACATCTGCTTCTACGATTGATAAATTGAACGAGCAGTTATTACCAGAATACGGTTTTGCTTTAACGATTGGTCAAACAGATGACGCAGGCGACGGAGCTGATGCTACAAACGGAGTAGTCGGTTATATAGAACAGTACGAGGAAGGTGGTAACCCATGGTTAACAGGGATTGCTGATGGACAACCACTAGGCGTTATTTTTCCACCACCTTTTGACCAAGGTTTAAACTTCATTGCAACTGCTGGAGGACAAGAAGATGAAGTACTTGATCCAACTCAAGCGTTCAGTGCAGTTGGTCCAGGTACTTGGGTACCTTACACTTTAGCTAACTGGCGAAACAATGCTGCAACTTACCTAACGCCATCTTGGACTACCGGTACAAACTCTAGTATTGTTCGTAACAATAATGAATTAGAAGATTTAAATAACGTAGATATTGTTTTCACTTCTGATAAGGAATTGTGGAGTCGTTGTATAATTGTAGAGACATACAATGATGCGATGGGTGGTTTTGCACCAATTGAGCCACCATTATCTATTGGTGATGCAAACTCAATGGACGTACGCGCAGAACCTTCAGTTACTAAATTTGATAATGATGGTGATGGTCGTCCTGATGTTGATCCAGACGAAGAACGCGAAGGTTTTGGTTGGTTCCCAGGTTATGCAATTGATGTAGAAACAGGAGAACGATTAAATATTTTCTTTGGTGAAAACTCGTTGTTCCGCCAAGAATTGGCTGACGCATTACCAGGAGAATTTAATGAAGCTCCAACTGGTGCAGATATGATGTTCAATCCAGAATCGCAAATGTTGATCAATGCTGGAGGTACACAGTCATTATTGAATTTCTACGCTGGAGGTAATCACTTTATCTATGTGACTCGTCAACCTTATGACGGATGTGAGTCTACCTACGAACGTCTTGGCCCAAGCCCAAGCCCATTACGTAAAGTACGTGCATTACAAAGTGTTACTTGGACTTCTATGGCAATGTTGGAAAGTACTGCTGATATGTTGTCTTATGCAGATGGTTTGATTCCTACAGATGTAACGGTTAAGTTGCGTGTAGATAATCCTTATCAAGTGTCAGAAGGTACAGCAGAATACAATGGCTATCCAACTTACCGTTTTACACTAGATGGTGTTGCACCAGCAGAACAGTCCACGGAGGATGTTGAATCTGCTTTAGATATGATTAAGGTTGTACCTAATCCATACTATGCATATTCTGCTTACGAAGTATCGCAATTTACGAATACAGTAAAAATTACTAATCTGCCGGCTAAGGCAACCATTACGATTTATTCGTTAGATGGTCGTTTCATTCGTCGCTACAACCGCGACGAAACGCCTGCCGCACCAGAAGGTAGCAGTCGAGGAATACGCTCGAAGCAGATCATTCCAGATGTGGAGTGGGATTTAAGAAACACGAAAGGTATTCCTGTAGCAAGTGGCGTTTACTTAATCCACGTAGATGCAGGAGCACTTGGAGAGCGAGTAATTAAATGGTTTGGTGCTCAACGTGAGTTTGACCCAGCAGGTTTATAATAATTTGTCGTTAGGGTGTAGATTTTACTGCACCCTAACTTCAATTCTTTTTAAAGTTCTAGTAAATGAAAACTAGTGTGTAAACAAATGGTGGCAGATAGAAAATAGCGAATAAACGAATTACACATTATCCATTACTCATTACACATTAAAATAATTATGAATAAAAATATATTCTTTATCCTCACTCTTTTCGTTGGCTTGTTAGCTACGGATACTGCTCAGGCAGGAAACCCAGATCGTCAGGGGGAAGCAGGAGCTTATGAGTTGCTGCTAAATCCTTGGGCACGAAGCGCTGGCTTACACTCCATGACTACTTCTATGATTACTGGTGTAGAAGCAATGCGCGTTAATCCTGCTGGTTTAGGACGAATCAATAAGACAGAAATCCAAATCAGTTATGCTGACTACATGCGTGGTACGGACATTAGTATGAATGCATTAGGTTTTGCGCAAAAAATTGGCGAGAATGGTACTTTCGGCTTGTCCATTATGGCTTTAGATTTTGGTGATACAGAAATTACCACTACACTAAATCCTGAAGGAACAGGGATTAATTATTCGCCGAGTTTCTTCAATTTAGGATTAGCTTATGCTCATGTTTTTGAAAATAAGGTATCTGTAGGAATCTTATTCCGAGCAGTTTCAGAAACTTTATCTGATTTGACGGCTTTTGGATTAGCAATTGACGCAGGTATTCAGTACGTAACTGGCGACCAAGATCAAATCAAATTTGGTATTTCTTTACGTAATATTGGTACCCCAATGACCTTCTCTGGGGAAGGTTTGGCTTTCCCAACTTCTAATCCAGATGGTGATGGTAATTACCAGTTGACGATTAATAACCGTGCTGCTTCTTACGAATTACCTTCTGCTTTGAATATTGGTGGTTCTTACGATATTTTACCTGCAGAACGTCATCGTGTTACTTTGATCGCTAACTTCACCGCAAATTCCTTTTCACAAGATCAAATTGGTGGTGGCTTAGAATATTCTTTTAACGAGATGTTCCAGGTTCGTGGTGGCTACAAGTATGAAGTAGGTCAAACGGCAGTTGGTAGCGAAGGAGGGTCTATTTATAGCGGTCTAAGCGCAGGTGCAACTGTTAAAGTACCATTGAGTAAAGAAAACAAAAATGACCTGGCGATCGATTATGCTTACCGCCAAACCAATTTGTTTGATGATACGCATAATATCGCATTACGCATTAATTTATAAATTAAACAGATAAGACAATACTTTACCTTTTGGTAAGAATTTTGTAAGTTTGTATATACATAAACAAGAACGTTTCTCCATTTGCGTAGAAACGTTCTTGTTTTTATTTTATACTTCGGGCATGACATATTTTAATAAATGTGTCATTTTCTGTTTTATAAATATCACATTATTAATCAAAAAATGATTTTTAATGGCGACTCGGAGAGTGAATGCATTAATTGTATTTGTTATTCTCATCTTACATCTTCCCACGAACTTTTTTACCATAGAAGATGTTACCTTCTGCACTCCTTTAGTATCCATTATTAATTTTAAGATGTTGATTTTGAGTGAGTTGCAATAATTAGTGAAGCTTACTCGAATCTGCAATGGTCTGATTTGGACAGTGATTGGAAACAATCGGTGCAGTTACTTTTTTAACTCAAAAACGAATATTTATTATGGCAAATTACGTTTATCTAACTCCAGAGGGATATGAGAACTTGAAGAACCAATTAGAAGAATTGAAAACAAAGGGACGCGCTGAAGCTTCTGCCGCAATCGCGGAAGCAAGGGACAAAGGTGATTTATCGGAAAACGCAGAGTACGATGCAGCTAAAGACGCGCAAGGGTTAATGGAAGCAAAAATAAACGAACTGGAAAAGACAATGGCTAATGCCCGAGTACTAGATGCTAGCCAATTGGATGCTTCTAAAGTTACTGTACTTTCTAAAGTAACCATCAAAAATATGGCGAATAAAAAAGAAGTCACTTATAAGTTGGTTTCAGAGGCTGAGGCAGATGTAAAGCAAAAGAAAATTTCAGTGAGCTCGCCAATTGGAAAAGGCTTATTAGGAAAAAAAGTAGGTGAGATTGCTGAGGTTCAAACGCCTCGCGCTACCATGAAATTTGAAGTAATGAATATTACACTAGATTAAAAAAAAGATATTTGATAATTGTTTGAAAGTTGTATGATAAGCATTAGCATTATTGCCAGCCTATCTCTAACAACTTTCAAACCATATCAAATCATTTTCAAACGACCTTTCCATGTCTTCTATTTTTACTAAAATCGTTAATGGTGATATTCCTTGCCATAAAATTGCCGAGACAGATAAGTACTTGGCTTTTCTAGATATTATGCCAGTCGGAGAAGGACATGTACTCGTGATTCCTAAAGAAGAAATTGATTATTTTTTTGACTTAGAGGATGACTTGATGACTGGATTAATGCTCTTCGCCAAAGAGATCGCGATAGGTTTAAAAAAGACTATTGAATGCAACCGAGTAGGAGTCGTAGTCGCAGGTTTAGAAGTACCGCACGCTCATGTGCATTTGATTCCTTTTAGCAAGATAGAAGATATAGATTTTGATAAGCGCATGCCTACCGATCATGTAGCTTTGGCAAAGACAGCAGAACAGATTCGTACAAATTTATAACGCTACTTTACTTACCCAATAAGCCTTACCTTTTTGAATCTGTTTAATCAACAAATCTATAGGCAATCCTACCCAACTATTTGTTTCTAAAAACAAATTTCCCCACCTTCGTGTTTCCAATCTGAAGAACAGCAGAAAATAAATAGATTCACACGAATGGCAGAACAGCAAAGTGCGGCGGCAACGGCAGAACCTACCGTCAATTTACAAGAAGAAATATACATCAAAGGCGCAAATGGCAACAATTTGAAAAATGTTGACTTGCGCATTCCTAAAGATAAATTGGTCGTCGTAACAGGCGTTTCTGGTAGCGGGAAGTCATCTTTGACTATGGATACACTCTACGCAGAAGGACAGCGCCGTTACGTAGAGAGTCTTTCTAGTTATGCGCGTCAGTTTTTAATGCGGATGAAAAAGCCAGAGGTAGATTACATCAAAGGTATCTGTCCTGCCATTGCCATTGAGCAAAAAACAAGTACCAATAACCGTCGCTCAACGGTTGGTACGCTTACCGAAATATATGACTATTTAAGATTACTTTTTGCGCGGGTTGGGCGTACATATTCGCCCATTTCTGGTAAGGAAGTAAAACGTCATCAAGTTGCGGATGTAGTAGATTTTATTCATGAAAACGAGGATGGAACGAAGGTTCAGCTTTTTATTCCTTTAAATAATAAATATCAGGATCGCAAATTAGGACAGCAATTAAATTTGTTGTTGCAAAAAGGTTATACGCGAATTTTAGTAGATGAAAAGCTACACCAGATTCAGGATGTTTTAGAAGAGGAAAGTGAAAAGAAAGACCTCGAAAAGCCACTTGCCGAATTTCCAAAAAATTACATTCTAGTCCTCATTGACCGTTTTGTAGTAAAAGCCGAAGACGAAGAGAATCGCAAGCGTATCGCAGACTCCGTTAATACGGCTTTTTATGAAAGTGAGGGCGAATGCGTTGTGGACATCATGGGGGGTGAACGCAAAAGCTTCAACAATCGCTTTGAGCTAGACGGCATGATTTTCCTCGAACCAACGCCGCAGTTATTTAATTTTAACAATCCTTACGGCGCTTGCCCAACCTGTGAAGGTTTTGGAAAAGTTTTGGGTATTGACGAGGCGAAAGTGATTCCAATTCCATCTAAATCAGTACATGAAGGTGCTATTGCCCCTTGGTCAGGTGAAAAACGTGGTCTGTGGTTAGAGCGGTTGGTGAATAACGCGCATAAATTCGATTTTCCCGTCCATACGCCCTATCAGGATTTGACGCGCAAGCAGAAAAAGATTCTTTGGAACGGCAACAAACATTTCAATGGAATTCGCGCTTTCTTTGACGAACTAAAAGAAAAAGCATATAAAATTCAGAACCGCGTTACGATTGCTCGTTATCGTGGACGTACCGAATGTCATACTTGTGAGGGGGGGCGTTTGCGCTCAGAAGCGATGTATGTACAAATCCAAGAAACAACTTTACCCGATTTGGTAGAGATGCCAATTGATGAATTGGCGGCTTGGTTTGAACAACTTGAATTGAATGATAATGATGCTACGATTGCTAAACGTCTGGTATTAGAAATTGATAATCGATTGCAATTTATGATGGATGTCGGTTTGGGTTATTTGACTTTAAATCGAGTCTCGGCGACTTTGTCAGGCGGTGAATCACAGCGCATCAATTTAACTCGAACTTTGGGAAGTAATTTGACTAGTTCGATGTACATTTTGGACGAACCAAGCGTTGGATTACATCCACGAGATACGAATCGATTAGTCAAAGTGCTAAAAGAATTACGTGATTTAGGTAATACGGTTATTGTAGTTGAGCACGAAGAAGATGTGATTAAAAATGCAGATTACTTGATCGACGTAGGGCCACGAGCAGGTATTCACGGTGGCGAAATTGTTTTTGCGGGTGCTTACGAAGATATTTACAACGAAGCTACGGATAGTTTGACGACAAAATACATGAATGGTACAATGGAAATTTCTGTTCCATTGAGTCGCCGTAAAATCGTCAATAACTTATTTGTAAAAGGTGCGAGCCAGCATAACTTACGAGGCATTGATGCACAATTTCCATTGAATACGCTCACTGTCGTGACGGGTGTTTCTGGAAGTGGAAAAACAACTTTAGTCAAACAAATTTTGTATCCTGCCCTCAAGCGACATTTTGGCGAAAGCTACTCCGTCGCGCCTGGTGCACACGAAGAATTGACGGGTGATCTATCGCAAATTACGCAAGTCGAGATGGTGAGCCAAAGCCCAATTGGAAAATCTTCTCGTTCCAATCCCGTAACTTATGTCAAGGCGTACGATGCGATTCGGAAACTGATGTCCAATCAGCAATTATCCAAAATTCGTGGCTATCAGCCTAAACACTTTTCCTTCAATGTAGATGGCGGTCGTTGCGATACTTGTAAAGGCGAAGGGGAGCAAGTTATTGAAATGCAGTTTCTCGCTGATGTGCGTTTGGAATGTGAAGATTGTGGCGGAAAACGCTTCAAACGCGAGGTATTGGATGTGCAGTATAATGGCAAAAATATTTTTGAAATCTTACAATTGAGTATTGAAGAAGCACTTGACTTTTTCGGAAATGTAAGGGAAATTGTTAATAAAATTCGTCCATTGAATAATGTTGGTTTAGGATATGTACAGTTGGGTCAAGCGTCTTCTACACTTTCAGGCGGAGAGGCGCAACGGGTGAAACTAGCTTCTTTTTTAACGAAAGAACGTTCGACTGAAAAGATATTCTTCATCTTCGATGAACCTACTACGGGACTACATTTTCATGATATTCAAAAGTTATTGGATGCGTTAAATGCTTTGGTAGAAAAAGGGCATTCGGTACTGGTAGTAGAGCATAATATGGAAGTGATTAAATCAGCAGATTGGGTGATTGATTTAGGGCCAGGCGGCGGAAAGCACGGTGGGCGGTTGGTTTTTCAGGGAACACCAGAAGATTTAGCAAAAGTAGAAGATAGTTATACGGGGCAGTTTTTGGGCGAGAAATTAAATTAGTGTACAACCATATCTGCTACTCATTGGTTTTATTCATCTTAACCCTATCATTATTATCTACTTTTATATTACAACTAAAATTGAGTTGATATTTTGGAGCTTCAATCCAATCTCAATACTCAAAATTCGTATATGAAAAAACAAGCAGCGGCAGTGATTCCGACCGATTGGGGGAATTTCAACATGATGGCATATGCAGATACCTCAGTTGAACAAATGCCACATTTGGCGATTGTCCATGAAGACTTCGATCCAACTACGCCTACCTTAGTACGTATTCATTCCGAGTGTATGACTGGGGATGTATTTACTTCCCACCGTTGTGACTGTGGAGAACAGTTGGCGCGTGCATTTGAGTTGACAGCAGAGGTGGGAGGAGCAATTATTTATTTACGTCAAGAGGGGCGAGGAATTGGATTAATTAATAAATTGAAAGCCTACAACTTGCAAGACGAGGGATTAGATACTGTAGAAGCAAATGTTCATCTCGGCCACGAAGTAGATGCGCGACAATATGACATCGCTATTGAAATAATGCAAGACCTAGGAATGCAGCAAATTCGTCTATTGACAAACAACCCGCTGAAAGTCAAGGCGCTGGAATATTCGGAGATTGATATATTGAGCCGTGAACCTATTGTAATTCCTGCTAAAAAAGAGAATAAATCTTATTTGCGTACTAAGCGAGAGATTTTAGGACATTTACTATCTTAGCCGCAGCGTATAAATTTGATGGATTTTCAAAATAAAAATCAGAACAATGAAAAAGTTACTACTTGTCTTCTCCGTTCTTTCAATGGTCATCTTTGCTTGCGGCGAAGATAATAGCAAAAAGAAATTGGGTTCTTCCAAAGATAAAAAAGAAGCTAAAGCAAAGAAAGTTGCTAATGGCGAAAAGATATACAAAAAGAACTGTGTAATTTGTCATGGAACACGTGGCGATATGGGCGCAAGTGGAGCTTTTAACTTAACGACATCCGAATTATCATTAGACGAGCGAATTACGGTAGTCACTAAAGGACGCAACACAATGGTTGGCTTCGAAGCAATTTTGGATGAAGACGAGATTGCAGCTGTCGCTAAATTTTCGATGTCGCTAAAAAAAGATTAATCAAAAACAGTGGCGGAAAGTGTGACGTATAAAGTGCTGGGATTAATGTCGGGTAGTTCGTTAGACGGGCTGGATTTAGCATTCTGTGAATTTCAATTAGAAAATGATGAAATTACGAACTGGCAATTGCTCGCGGGTGAAACGCTATCGTTTACCGAGCAATGGCAGAATCGTTTGCGCCATCTTCCTGAACAATCTGCTTATACCTTTGCCCAAACGGATACTTATTTCGGTTTGTATATGGGCGAATTAGTCAAACAATTTTTGATTAAACACCAACTGCGGCCTGATTTTATTTCCTCTCACGGACATACCGTTTTTCATCATCCAGAACGACGCTTTACAACTCAAATCGGAAGTGGTGCAGCATTAGCAGGATTCACGGGTTATCCAGTGGTCAGTGATTTTCGTTCACAAGATGTTGCTCAAGGTGGAGAAGGCGCGCCTATAGCACCCATTGCTGACAAATTGTTGTTTAGTGGTTATGATTTTTATTTAAACTTAGGAGGCATTGCAAATATATCAGCAAACATAGGAGAAAAGCAGGTTGCTTTTGACATTGGCGGTGCCAATCAGATCTTAAATATGTTAGCAATGGAAGCGGGTTTGGAATACGATAGAAATGGACAAATTGCCGCCAATGGGGAGTTAAATTTAGCACTCAAACAAACGGTCGATAACCTTCCTTACTTCAACTCACCTTATCCAAAAACGTTAGACAATCGTTGGGTGATGGCTCATATTGCACCACCTTATCAGAATACAGAGATTCCTTTAAAAGACCGTTTATTTACGGCTTGTATCCAACTTGCTGAACAAATTAACCTTTCTATCCAACAGATTCTTACCAAAGAAAATTTGCAAGCTGATTCTTACCAAATGTTAGTTACAGGAGGTGGTGCTTTTAATGCTTTTCTAATGCAAACCATCCAGAATGCTTGTCCAGCAGTCGAAATTGTAATACCAGATGAAAATTTAATCGCTTTCAAAGAGGCAATCCTAATGGCATTAATGGGACTACTGCGAGTGACAAATCAGAATAATTGTTTGCGAACAGTGACTGGTGCAAAACGCGATACCGTTAGTGGAGCTATTTACCAAGGCTGGAAACGAACCATTTGAAAACCTTTATTCAGCTTACATTCTTACCTGATTTTTTTCTTTTTCAAACCTTTGTTATTCCCTTAAATATTGCTATCTTTGCACTCGCTTTTTAAATAGCGTACAAAATCGCTATATAAATAAGTATAAAGCACTGAGATACAACATGTTTGGAGGTGTTTTTTATAAAAAATTAATATTGGGCTTGACCCAAAAGTATAAAATTGAATAAGATATGCCTACTATTAATCAGTTGGTGCGCAAAGGACGGAAAAAAATTGTACAGAAAAGTAAGTCACGTGCATTGGACTCTTGCCCACAGAAGCGTGGTGTATGTACACGTGTTTACACGACTACACCTAAGAAGCCTAACTCAGCTTTGCGTAAAGTAGCTAAAGTACGTTTGGTAAATGGAATTGAGGTGATCGCCTACATTCCAGGTGAAGGTCACAACCTACAAGAGCACTCAATCGTGCTAGTACGTGGTGGTCGGGTAAAAGATTTACCTGGTGTACGATATACAATCGTACGTGGTGCTTTGGATACGGCTGGTGTTGCAGATCGTTTGCAGAGTCGTTCTAAGTACGGAGCAAAACGCCCTAAGAAGTAATAGTTAGGATATGATAGATTTTAAGTACAATAGTACTTCTTGTTTCTGTCATTAAATATAAATTTTACATTATCTTAAATATTCTCTCCCGTTCTTCGGGATTAAAGACTATATAATAATGAGAAAAAGAAAGCCAAAAGCGCGGATAATCGCAGACGACCCAAGATATGGAGATCAGTTAGTAACCCAATTCGTAAACATGATGATGCTGGATGGTAAGAAGTCCACTGCTTTTCGTGTGTTTTACGATGCAATGGATATTATGAAGGAGCGTGGAGTAGAAGATCCACATGCTGCTTGGAAGAAGGCATTGAGCAATGCTATGCCGCAGGTGGAAGTACGGAGTCGTCGTATCGGTGGTGCAACATTTCAAATTCCAACAGAGATTCGTGCAAAGCGCAAAATGTCAATTGGAATGAAATGGGTTATCTCATTTGCGCGTAAGCGTAGTGGTAAAGGAATGGCTGAGAAATTAGCAGCAGAATTAACAGCGGCAAGCAAAGGCGAAGGTGCAGCAGTGAAGCGTAAGGAAGATACGCACCGTATGGCTGAATCAAACCGTGCGTTTGCACACTTCCGTGTGTAATTTTGTTTTCTATACTGATTATAATTTTATCGATACAAAAAGTATTACTGGCTACGGCAAGTGATTTCGGTACTATTTTTATTATAGTTTAGCGTAATACTTTTTTATCAAACATTTAAATATTAAAGAGGAGTCATGGCAACAACAGACTTAAAGTTCACGAGAAATATTGGTATTGCTGCCCACATTGACGCTGGTAAAACTACCACGACGGAGCGCGTACTTTATTATACTGGAATGAGTCACAAAATTGGCGAGGTGCACGATGGTGCTGCGACAATGGACTGGATGGAGCAAGAGCAAGAGCGTGGTATCACGATTACTTCGGCTGCAACAAAGACAAGCTGGGATTGGAAGGGTCAGAAGTTTCCAATGAATATCATTGATACTCCAGGTCACGTAGATTTTACTGTAGAGGTAAATCGTTCTTTGCGGGTATTAGATGGTTTGGTATTCTTGTTTTGTGCTGTTTCTGGTGTAGAGCCTCAATCTGAAACAAACTGGCGTTTAGCTGATAACTATAAAGTGCCTCGTATTGGATTCGTTAATAAAATGGATCGCTCTGGTGCTGATTTTTTCAACGTAGTGAATGACGTAGAGGAAAAATTAGGTTCTACAGCAATTCCATTGCAAGTTCCTATCGGTGCAGAGGAAACGTTCAAAGGCGTGGTTGACCTGATTACAGGTAAAGCTATCGTTTGGAACGAAGATGATATGGGAATGACTTACGAAGAGATTCCTGTACCAGAAGATTTGGTAGATGTTGTAGCAGAATGGCGCGAAAAATTGTTGGAAGCAGTAGCTGAATATGATGATTCATTACTAGAAAAGTTCTTTGAGGATCCTGATAGCATCACTGAACAGGAGATGATTGATGCAGTACGTCAAGCAGTATTGAACGCAGAGTTCGTTCCAATGATGTGTGGTTCAGCTTTTAAAAATAAAGGTGTACAAGCAGTATTGGATGCAGTATGTGCATACTTACCTTCTCCAGTTGATATTGATGCAGTAAAAGGTACTGACCCTAATACTGAAGAAGAAGTAGAGCGTCGCCCAACGGTAGAAGATCCATTCGCAGCGTTAGTATTTAAGATTGCTACTGACCCTTATGTTGGTCGTTTAGCATTCTTCCGTGTGTATTCAGGTGCATTGGATTCAGGTTCTTACGTGTTGAACACTCGTTCAGATAAGAAAGAACGGATTTCACGTTTGTACCAAATGCACTCAAATAAGCAAAATCAAATCAATCGTGTAGAAGCGGGAGATATCGTGGCAGGTGTAGGTTTCAAAGACTTACGTACTGGTGATACTATTTGTGATGGGAAGAATCCAATCGTTCTAGAGTCAATGGTTTTCCCTGACCCAGTAATTGGTGTAGCAGTAGAACCGAAATCTCAGAAGGATTTAGATAAAATGGGTTTAGCTCTATCTAAATTATCTGAAGAGGATCCTACATTCCGTGTACGTTACGATGAGGATACTAACCAAACCGTTATTAGCGGTATGGGTGAGTTGCACTTGGAAATTATCATTGACCGCTTACGTCGGGAATTCAATGTAGAATGTAACCAAGGTGAGCCACAAGTAAACTATAAAGAGGCATTGACTAAAATGGTTGAGCACCGTGAGCGTTTGAAAAAACAATCGGGTGGTTCAGGTTTATTTGCAGATATGTCTTTTGAATTAGGACCAGCAGATGAGGAATTCCTAGAAAGCGATGATTTCAAAAATGGTAAGGAACGCTTACAGTTTGAATGGTCAATTGTTGGTGGTAAGATCGATAAAAACTATATCAAACCAATCAAAGACGGTTTTACCGCAATGATGGATAATGGTGTTTTAGCTGGCTACAACATCGAGAGCATGAAAGTGCGCGTATTCGATGGAGGTATGCACGCGGTGGATTCCAAGCCAATTGCTTTTGAATTGTGTGCGAAAGAAGGTTTTAAAGCAGCGGCAGGTAAAGCAGGTGCTACTTTAATGGAACCAATTATGAAACTGGAAATCATTACTCCAGAAGAATATACGGGTTCTGTTATTGGTGACTTAAATCGTCGTCGTGG
>JBGCES010000365.1:0-3052 GCA_045106545.1 Saprospiraceae bacterium | reverse complement strand
AATATATTATAAAGTCTGACTTCTGACAGATTTATTGATCTGACTTCTGACCTCTTACTTAGTCATTGCTATAAATAAGATAACTAAACGAATCATATTACATAACCATAAGATGAAAATACAAAATGCTTAGCGTTGATGTAATTTAATTCGATAGCAAGGGGCTTAATTTCGATAAAAGGTGTGTACTCGTAATGGATAAATCATCCTTTTACCAAACACCGACAAGTAAAAAATCGTTTAATAGTTACTTAGGTCAAAGAATGGATGATCTGACTTATATCTCATTTTTTACTTACCCCACTTTTAACCTACATTTACAACTTCGTTCACAACCGACATTTTATATGGGAATTCTAAAGAAAATACTAGCGTTTATCGCTATTCTACTTGTATTAATTATTGGCGCAGCCGTTGCCATTCCTTACTTTTTCAAAGACGATATTCTCGTAGCCTTACGAGAAGAAATTAATAAAAACGTTAACGCTGAGGTGGACTTTGCCGATATCGACTTGTCTTTACTGCGGTCGTTTCCTGATTTTAGTTTGGCGATTAAAGATTATTCTGCGTTAGGTAAAGATGACTTTGCGGGCGTTATGCTCGCCAAGGGTGAATCGTTGGATTTGACATTGGATATTTGGTCAGTTATCAATGCTGATACGCCGATTCAACTAAAATCCGTGAACTTGGATGCGCCTAATCTGCACATTGTCGTTACGCGCGATGGTAAAGCCAATTATGACATTTTTGCTGCTACTTCCGACACAGCGACGACCACCTCCGAGTTTGTGATTCAATTAGATAATTATAGTATCGAAAATGGTCAAATTATTTATGACGATCGCACGATTCCCGTTTACGTGGAAATGAAAGATGTCAATCACAGCGGCTCGGGTAATTTCACGCAGGACGTTTACGATCTAGCTACTACGACCAATATTAATTCCTTCACTACGCGTTACGATGGCATCACTTATTTGACTAAAGCCAAAACGAATTTAGCTGCCACTATTAATATTAATAACCAAACCGCTCGGTACACTTTAAAAGAAAATGAATTGACGGTGAACGACTTGACCGTTACGGCGGATGGTTGGTTAGAAATGGCGGGTGATAATATGGAGATGGATTTGAAATTTAGTACGCCTGAAAACGATTTTCGCAGCTTGTTTTCATTAATCCCTGCGGCTTATATTGCTGATTATCAGGATGTTGATGTGAAGGGGCAGTTTGATTTGGCTGGAATGGCGCAAGGTGTTTTTAATAGTAAAACAGAACAATATCCGACTTTTAAAATAAATATGAACGTTACGGATGGGG
Source organism: Saprospiraceae bacterium (assembly GCA_045106545.1). Classification (GTDB taxonomy): domain Bacteria; phylum Bacteroidota; class Bacteroidia; order Chitinophagales; family Saprospiraceae; genus JBGCES01. Next base: position 1,732 of record JBGCES010000365.1, on the reverse strand, counting down.
ATGTGAAATATCCTGATTTACCATTGGGAATTAGCGATGTTTACACGTCTTTAGACGTAAATCATCCTGGCGGGAATTTGAATAAAATGGTCGTAGATGTCGATAATTTTCGTTTGAAAATCGGGAATAATCCAATTAATGGACGATTCAAATTACGTACGCCACTTTCCGATCCCGATATGGATGCGCGGGTGAAAGGGAAATTAGATTTAGCAGAACTTGCGCAAGCTTTTCCAATGGAAGGCGTGGAGCAAATCAATGGTATTATCAATGCGGATGTGACCGTAGATGCGCGGATGTCGGCAATTGATAGTGGTAATTACCAAAATGTAGAAATGGAAGGTTCGGCGAGTGTGGAAAATGTAAATTATAACGCTGCTGGAATACCTGCGGTAAAAGTGAATAGTTTAGCGATGGACTTCTCACCAACTAAAGTGACCATCAATAATTTCAATACTAATTTAGGTAAATCAGATTTACGCGGCAGCGGACAGGTTGATAACTTTTTAGCTTTTTTCGCTACGGATAAAACGATGACGGGTAAGTTTGATTTAGTTTCCACTTACTTCGATGCCGATGAGTGGCTAGTAACCGATGAAACGGCGACGACTAGCAATTCTGCTACCACTGCGCCCACGGAGGAAAGTGTGCCCTTTGAAAATTTTGCTTTTGACTTTGATGTCGTGATGGACAAAATTGATTACGATATTTACAACCTTTCTAATCTTGCAGGAGAAGGTAAAATTGCTTCTAATACTTTGACTATCAGCGAGTTTTATACGCAAGTGAACGGTAGCGATATTCGTGCGCGCGGTACGATTAATAATGTGTTGAACTTTATTAACTATAACGAAGGCATTAGTGGAAACCTCAACTTTGTCGCAAACTACCTCGATTTGGATGCCTTAGCTGGTGCAAGTGATGAATCGGCTACTCCTGCTACAGAAACCACGGTTGGCGAAATTCCAGATATCAAATACGATTTAGATTTGAATGGAACCGCTAAGAAAGTGAAGTACGATATTTATACTTTGACGGATGTAAGTTTGGATGGAAATATCAATGAGAAGCAAGTAAAAATTAACGACTTTAAAGGTGATTTAGGTAAATCTGATTTGGCAGGAAGTGGCGTAATTAACGATTACATGGAGTACGTTTTTAAAAATGAAACCGTCAGTGGTACGCTTGATGTAACTTCTAATTTCTTTGATGCGAACGAGTTTTTAGCGGAAGATCCTAATGCGATTGCTACCACTAATCCGACCGAAACGGCAATTGTTCCAATACCACCCAATATGGCATTTGATATCAATGCCGATGTGGATGAAGTGCTTTATACGAATGTGCGTTTGCGCAATTTAAAAGGCAAAATTGTACTTGCGGAAGAAGCGGTGATGATGGATGATGTGACTTTAGAAACGCTGGGTGGAAAAGTTGCCTTGGCGGGTAGTTACGATACTAAAGATATTGAGAATCCTGGCTTTAGTTTTAAATATGATTTGCAAGATTTGAAATTTAAAGAGTCATTTAATACGCTCAATACTTTCGCTGCTGCTGCGCCAATTGCTAAGTATCTGAACGGTGCATTTAACTCCACTTTAGTGATGGACGGAACGCTCGGTAAAGATTTATTACCCAAATTAAGTTCACTCAGTGCAGATGGTTTTTTACAAACCTTGCAAGCTACCTTAGATGGATTTATTCCTTTTGAAAAAATTGGTAAAAAACTGGG
>JBGCES010000364.1:0-3448 GCA_045106545.1 Saprospiraceae bacterium | reverse complement strand
AGATAAAACATCTCGACTATTACCAGAAATTGTGGAGCAATTAGAGGCTATAAAAAACCCACAGAAGTGGCTCGTCATTACGGAAGGTTGGTGTGGTGATGCCGCGCAGATTATTCCTGTTTTAGTGAAGTTAGCTGAAGTAAATCCGCTCGTGGAGATTCGTTTTATTTTACGAGAGGAACAGCCCGCAGTGATGGATGCATTCTTAACCAATGGTGCGCGTTCTATTCCTAAAATCATCGTTCTCGATGAACAATTGGAAGTGCAAACCACTTGGGGACCACGTCCAGTAGAAGTTCAAACTGAAGTGATGCGCTTGAAAGCCGCTTTAGCGGAAATTGAAGATGAAGACGAGCGTAAATTGCAAAACGAGGAATCGAAAAAGTTTGTACAAAAGTGGTACACGAAGGATAAAGGACGAAGTATTCAGCGGGAGTTTGTAGCGACTATCTCAGCAGGGATTCCAGCAGTGGTTTAAAATGCCATATATCGAAGTTTATGGCATTTTTCTGCTAAATGCTTTTTAGAAACATCTGCCAGAAACTTCGCTGCGCTGCGATGTCTGGCAGATGAATGAATAAAACAAAAACGCTCGTTATCCAGTAGGGATAGCGAGCGTTTTTTTATGTTTATGTCAATGGGTTGAAACCCATTGTTTAGAAGACCAAAAGTGTTTTCAACACTTTGATATGAATATGTGTTTGAAATTTATCATTCATACTGGAGACTGAACGAAGTTTAGAATTGAAACGCAAATCGAACAGAATTTCGCAGATTTCCAATAAAAAATCTGTGTAAATCTGTTTAATCTCGTTAAATCCGTGTTCCAATCCTATCTAATTGGAAAACTTTATACAATCCTAATTCGTATTTCATCATTCTTTTAAAACCGTGTTTCTAAAATATACGGCAACATATCTCGCCAAGTCGGCCAATCATGGTGCATATCTGCGCCCCAAACATCTAACTCGTGTGAAATACCTTTTTGATGTAAAAGCCCCGAAAAGTAACGTGACCGATCCGCTCTTTCGTAATTACCAGAACCGGTAAAAATATGAATATGCTTACTACTACGGATTTGGTTCAACAAGTGACCTTCGGGCATATTTTCCATGTAGTGCCGTGGTGAATTAAAATACACACTATCATCCCAAAATCCTTTGGTATAGCTCGACAAATCATAATCACCCGACATCGCAATCACGCCATTGATCAAATCTGGGCGTTTCAAAAATAGATTCATAGAATGTAATGCGCCCAAAGATGCACCGCTAATGTAAATTGGAGTTTCTTGGCTGGTTGCATTCTTGATATATGGAATCACTTCGTTGTAGATATAATCGTTGAATTGATTATGACGAATGCCCTTGTGCGGCGGGTGCATATCATTATTCAACCAACTTTCAGAATTGATACTATTCACAGAAAAGACTTTAAATCTGCCTTCCATGATAAATTTTTCCAACGCCTTAATCAAGAAAAAACGCTCGTACTCCAAGTAATCAGCCGCCGCTGTGGGCAACAATAATAAGGCATCTCCGTAGTGACCATAAGTCACGATTTCCATATGTTTATTCAAAGAAGGGCTATGCCATCCGTCAATGTAGCGCGGCATATTGTCAGGAATGAATTGCATCTATATTCTTTTATTAGGTGTATAAAATTATTGTAATGCTAAGTTCGTAACGACCGACTCACCAATTACGCTGCAAAGTTACATTTTTTCAAACTAATTCGTTGCAAAACATTACATAAAATACTGTAAATCAATTACTTAGAAGTAAATTAAGCATTTGATTGCTTTGGCAACATTTTCTATTTTAAAACTACTAATTTTCCTAACAAAGTTTTATATTACATTGACATACTTTCCAGCTTTACCATATTTTATATGGTTTCAGTGTTTAAAATAGCTATTTTTTTTATTAAAATTTTGCTCAAATTACCCTTTCCAAAGAAAGTTAGGTATTTACTACTGCACAATCACTTGTTCTACTTGCTCTTGCCAGCGTATAAAATAAACCCCTTTAGGTAATTTCAACGTCCAGTTCGTTTTGGTGTCAGGAAAAAATTCGCGCTGTAATTGACCGATATAATTATAAATCCGTACTGGCTGCTCTTTTACGGAGGGGCTTTTCACATATTCACCAATACCAGCAGATTGAATCGTCATTTCTCCCTGATTAGGGTTTGGATAAACCGACCAAGTAGGTCGAGTCAGCCGTTCGGGACAACACTCAAAAACGGGTGTTAGAAATTCCGCTGTTGCCGCTGCGCCAAGGCTTAAATTATAATAAGTTCCACTTCCTGACTGTTCTAATTTCACGGCTTTCACCAAATAGTCATTCGCATATTCGTGCGGATTATTATCGGTAAAATTTAAATCGGCCAGCAATTCAAAAGTTAAGCGTTCAAACTGCAAATTCTGCGGGTTTTGGCGATAAATATAGTAGCCTAACACCTCAGAATCGGCACTTGCTGACCAATTTATCTCAATCGAGTTTTCCGTAGCAACCGCCGTCACATTTTGTGGCATTTTAATCGAATGTAAACGCAAAGTTGGATCACCTAGTAGCGAAGTATGCACTAATTGTGGCCCACGATCATAGTCATTAGTAGAGGCGTTTTGGGTTTGTTGTAAACTATGTCCAAGGTGATAACCCTGCCCCATAGTATGCAACGTCCAAGGTGGATTTCCCACCCAGCAACTCGTCAGGGTCCAGCCAGCTCCAGCTAGTGGCGCACGCAGAAAGTTATTCGTATTATCCCAATCGCCAAACTGACTGCCACAAAGCATGGTGAAGATATTTTTCAAATTAGAATTAGCAAAATCATCAGTATTTCCTACGCCCGCTGCGCTCACGTGTGATCCGCCGCCTGCACCGTAAGACCATAAATAACTACTGTCAGTCATATTGGTAAAATAATCACCCAAGACAATATTTTCTGCCCCAAACATGGGCGCAAAATTGCGATAAGCACTCGCTGCTGGAGCGCCTAAAACGCTTCCCAAATTATCATCCATTAATGCCGTTCGCCTTACTTCCAATTGTCCCGTTTTAAATAAATGTAGCTTTCGCAAATATTGTCGCATCAAGTCAAATTCGCTTTGCGCGAAAGCGGGCAGATCGTAAAAATCTACGCGACCAATTTGTAAATCGGCGGAAGAAGGTAACGCGCTTTGATCGTATTTTCCATCATTGGGGTTATTGTGATTGCGCGGAAAAGCAGCAGATAAATTTGCCACTTCATTATCTGTCCAAGTTCCATCCAGATCAGCGTAAAAAACGTCGGCAGCCCAAGCCCCCCAATGGTTTTCGCTATGTCCGTCCGCATAAAAGTTGCCTGAATAAGGCACTGGAATATGCCCCAAAAGCATGACGGCCGTTAAATCATCGGTCTGCGAATTTATAGTACGAATTAAGTTTTTAACATTCGGAACAGATGC
>JBGCES010000363.1:0-6089 GCA_045106545.1 Saprospiraceae bacterium | reverse complement strand
CCGCTTAAGTTTTGTCGTAACAAAACATCCTCCGCGAACTAAAATATAAGCTTTGTGCGTGTTCAAGCAGAAAACTCCGCGCCTCCACGAACCCCGCGGTTCATAAAAATGCTCGCAAAAGAAACCGTCCAAATGGCGGAGTTATTGTTTTGCTGTTACTCATTCACTTTTATCATCATACCGTCGCAACGTTTCATATAAACGTGCTTTAACTTTATTCCGTAATCGTCGCGGCGAAATCACTTCCACTACTTCGCCTAATCCAATAATTTCCCGTTCCAATTCATAGTTCCACATCACTTTCAGGCTAATCAAAGCGATTTCTTCTTCTATCTTTTCCACCTTTTGACTTGGATGGATCGGTTTAGTCGTGATATAAGGTAACTGTGATAATTGTAAACGCAGAACCACCGTAATTGGACGCATACGGGGGGTGATAGAAACGCCGATCACATCTTGGAAATAGGTGTTAATATCCAAGTTTTCCGTTTCCTCATATGGAACTTTCTTTTCTATGGAAATTTGTGCAATTCGATCCAAAGCAATCGTTAAAACAGTAGTAGAATTAGCTTTCCGACCGAGCAAAAACCAACGGTTGTTATATTCTTTTAATAAATAAGGAAAGAAGTGAAACGTGCTAGGTTGTTTTGCTTTAAACGATTGATATTCAAGAGATAAGGTTTGCCTTTTGCCAATAGCCCGATGCAAAGGATCGAGGTGTTCGATGCCTTTGAGTTGTTCATTCTTATCAAATTCGATAAAGGACTGCCCTGCATTTTTTTGCTTTAAAACTTTATCTTCCAAGCGCGTTACCGCCGCCGCTAAATCATTAAAATATTCAAATCCTTTAAACTGCTTTAGCATCCCAACCACTTCGTTCAATTTCTCCAAATCGTGGTGGGAGAGGGGCATTTTTGAAATGCTATATTCTTTGTCTTCGTACGTGTAATATTTGCGTTTCTGAATGATAATGGGCGCATTATAACCCAACTTATCCGAGCGCATATTTTGCAAATCTAGCTGAATCGTGCGTTTACTCACACCGCTGTCGATACCTTCATATTCGTATAAGCCATCGCTGACGGTTTCGATTAGATCATTGAGTGTCCATTTGCGGAAGCGATTTTGGAGACACTTGTCGATGAGTTGGTAGCGGAGGAGGGCGAGTTTATTGGCAGGCATATCTAAGAACGGTTTACGATAGAAGGTGGGCGGCTCGCTTTTATTGAAATTGGAACACAGATGGAACGATTAACGCAGGTTTTCTATAAAAATCCGCGCATATCCGTTCAATCCGTGTTCCAATTAAAGAGCTTTAGTTCGCCAAAGCCGCTCGTCTAGCTCGCTGACGTGCTTTTTCAGCTGCCGTATATTTACTCAACAGACGACGTGAAATCATCAGCTTCATAATTTCATTCGTACCACCATAAATTCTTGATACTCTGGCATTTGCGAAGCGACGGGAGATCGAATATTCCCACATGTAACCGTAACCACCAAAAAGCTGTAAACATTCATCCATTACTTTTCCTTCCAAATCTGACGCGCCATATTTAGCAATCGAAGCAGATTCTGCACTCAATTTATGATCCATCAATAACTCCGTACAGCGGTCGATATAGGTCTGGTACACCTGCGTCTGCGTAGCTAATTCCGCTAGTTTAAACTGCGTGTTTTGGAAACCTGCGATGGGTTGTTTAAACGCTTTCCGTTCCGTTACGTACTCGATGGTTTCATCAATCGCGCCTACACAAGAGCCAACTGCTTGTAACGCAATGGTCAAGCGTTCGCGCGGCAATTCCTGCATCATATACACAAATCCACGACCTTCTTGTCCTACAACATTGCCTTTAGGTACTTTCACATCTTCAAAGAACAATTCACAGGTATCACTTTCTTTTAAACCCAATTTTTGTAATGGCTCACCCGTAGAATAACCCTCAGATTCCGCATCGACAATTAATAAACTAATGCCTTCCTGCGGCGTATTCGGACGCGTCCGACAAGCTACTATGCAGAACGCCGCGTTATAACCAATTGTAATAAACGTCTTAGAACCATTCAGCACCCAGTGATCGCCCATGTCAACGGCATTGGTTTTAATCGCCTGCACATCACTACCTGTACTCGGTTCCGTCATTCCAAGACAGCCAATCCATTCACCCGTCGCCATTTTGGGCAAGTAGCGTTGCTTGATTTCCTCGCTTCCGTAGGTTTCAATATAAGGTGCAACAATATCCGAGTGCATCGAGATCCCCGGTGCGGTTGCGCCAACGCGCGAAGCCTCTTCAATCATCAAAGCACTATAGGAAAAGTCCATTCCACCGCCACCATATTCGGGTGCGACGGTCAGATTTAACAAGCCTAATTCACCTGCTTTCAACCAGGCTTCTTTATCGCAATAGCCTTGCTTTTCCCACTTTTCGCGGTAAGGTAAAACGTGTTTTTTGTTGTATTCCTGCACCATTTCGCGGAACATTTTGTGTTCCTCCGTATCAAATACGGGGCGTGGCATCTGCAAATCTTTGAACATAATTTATGAATTTGGTTAGAGGAGAGAAGAGGGAAGAGAGAGGAGGGATTTGCATGATATGTTTCCCTCCTCTCTCTTCTCATTGCTCTCTTCCGAGTATTTAGCAAAATAGCGATTGCAAGATACAGCGAAAATTCGCTAAATGCAATTAGATGGTGGAATAAATATGTTCTGTTGGCGTGATGCCAAACATAATTACGTTGGAATGGAGAAAATTGCAGTGTTTTCTTGGTTTGGGGTTTACATGTTGGGGATTCAAACCTTTAATTGCCTTAATGACTAAGTCAAATACACGGGCAAGGTTACTTACACCACAACTTTACGTCTAACCAATATTCACTCTATTTTAAAAGGGAGTGTGAAACAAATCGCATACATCCTCCCTAACATTAAATTGTTCTTCATTTTAAAAATGACACTAATCATGAAAAAATTTGTTTCTCTATTATTTGCGCTATCTTTTCTCGTAATGTCTCCATCTTGTAATGTCAATCAAGGATTAGCGGGACTTTCGCCAGCACAGGCTTTAAATGGTGTGCAAGCCTTACTGGGTGGTGCGAGCGATAGTGCTTTGAAAGGTTTTGCAGGCAATATTTTAAAAAATGCAGTGATGCAAAAAGCACTACCTAAAGGACTTTCCGCGATTACCAATTTATTAGGCAATTCTAGCGAAGGAAATAAAGCTTTAGACTTATTGAATGGCGCTTTAGGATCAGCAGTACCAAATGTCGCTTCTTCTATATTAGGTAACGCGACTAAAGGCATTGCCGCAGGCGATGCATTGAGCATTCTGAAAGGTGGCGATACTGGCGCGACGGACTTCTTAAAGAAAGCAGCGGGTCAAAAATTAATAACGGCATTATTACCGGCTATTACGCAAAAATTGACTGCAAACGGAGGTCTGAATGCCATCACTTCTGCTTTGGGCGATAAAGCTTCTACCTTGCTTGGGAATGGTAAGCCTTCTTTAGCAGACTTGGTAACGAATGGTGTAGCTGATGGACTTTTTGCTATGATCGGTAATGCCGAAAAAGCAGAACGTGCTAATCCGACCACTCCAGCACTGAAAGATATTTTTGGCAAATAAGGATAATGTAAAATTTAAAATGTAAAACACAAAATGTAAAAGTGAGAGCGACATTCACTTTCAGCATAATAAGTTTATAAGTAAATTTTTGAACGCTCCAGATTTGCTAGATTTATGTAAGATGATTTCTTACTATTGTATGAAAGGTCTGCCTTGTTGGGCAGACCTTTTGTATTTGGTGGAGGTTTGGCATACACACCGGTTGGAGACGCGGCGCGAGCAAGATCGAGTATTTTTATTACGGTATTTTTTACAATTCCCTCAACAACTTCCATTCCTCCTCCGTCGCTTCCATTTTCTGATGTTCCATTAAGGCAACCCACTGACCGTTTTCTTTGACCAACAGCGTTTCAAAATGAACATAACTATCGCCTAGCATTTTGCCAGTCGCGGTTTCCATCGAGGTATAATAGTAAATCCCTTTCTCGAAGGCGGTTACGTCGTTGCCGATGCGTTTAGAAAAACGAAATTCAAGAGCATTTTTGCGGATACCGTTTTTTACTTCCATGATTTCTTTTTTCCAGCGAAACTGGAACGCATCAGAAATAGCAATCGTTGTATCTGGTTTTACTAATACGGCATCGGCGTGATACAAGGATTTCATGCCTTCAAAATCACCCGCTGCTGCCGTTTTTGCTAAGGCTGCCCAATACGCATTTAAGGATTCAATTCGTTCATCGGTAGGAGGGTTTTGTTGCAAAAGCAATGTATCCTGTTGGATCGCGCTATTGGATTGCAAGGAGACGAAAAGTAGGACGAAGACAAGTGTAAGATTTTTCATGACGGAAGGATTTTGTGAAGAAGTTAGATTTTAAAGGTTAGATACCTTATTCATTATCAATACTTTATTAAAAATATAAACCCAAACCTAAATGTGGCTGATTTATTAGTAAAATACAAAACTAAGTAGATCGAAATTGACTTCACTCGAAAACATAACCAACTTTTAGAATTAAATTTTGGGGCGTATCGTAGGATAAACCAAGTAATATTTTACGGAACGCAACGTAGCCACCTACCGAAAAGCCACCACTAAATTCACCACCATTTGCTCTTCCATCTATCTCTTCGTTATTATAATTTCCGCCCACTAATAAGTTGATATACAGCCGATTTGGTCTTTCTTCGGAACTCAAATATAGTCGCCCACCCACCAAGGTATTGACCGCATTACTTTTTCCTTGATTACCTGAGATAAATGAGCCGTTGATCTTGGTATAAAGGTAAGAAACTTGACCTTCCAGAGAAAATCTAGGCGATACCGAATAAGCAGGATTTACCCCAATATGAAATCCGCTACCGTTGTCTAAAATTGGAGTAGTGATTCCGACAGTGGTAGAAGTCGAGAAATTAGTATCCTGTGCAGGAAGGAGTTTTCCTACGGATAGTAAGATTAAGATGACAAAGAATCGTTTGAATGCTATTTTCATTAAATGTGATTTGAGTAGTTTAACAGGTTAATTGAGTTGATTCAGCAATTTTTAGTGTAAGATGATTACGTTTACTAAACTTTCTTTTGCCAAAGATTCTCAGCTAAAATTATAGCATTTATACCATTTTGAATTGGTAAGTTTAGTAAACGTAATTCGTGCATACTTTACACTAATAACTGCTGGATTTGATTCGTTAATTCAATTTACTATGCTGACTATCAACAACTTATGATGAGTAACCTAATTAACGCAGTTAACGAATAAACTTATCAACGACTTACTTTTTCTTGGTGATATATTTTTTCAAATCAGAAGTTAAAATCTGTTGTAATTCAGCACTGTTTTGTGGACTAGTTTCTGTGAAAACAAATCCAAAAACGGGATATTGTCGGATGTCCAGAGCTCTAATCACCACGGCATTTTCAAAATCTTTAGCAAGAGCAGAATAATTAAAACTAGCAATTGCTGTGGACGCTATTCCTGAATTATTATTCAGAATGACGATACTAAATATTTGTTCCTCTTTTCCTTTAAAAATGTGTTCCCAATTGGGTTTTTTATTTTCATAAAAAGATTGATGGGCGTTAAAACCTAGCGTCAATCCCAACAAATCGCCCGTCGTACAAAAACCACCTGAGCGCAGCGGATTGATTTCAATAGGAACGATTTTCCCATTTTTATCAATGCGTACCTCAGCGTGAGCAGGAAAATTTTTCAAATTCAACTCCTGACCGATTTGCTGAAGAAGCTGCTGGATGCTAGTTTGATGGGTTTCAATAATCGCTTTAGAGGTTGAATAAACTCGGTCGCTGGTATCGGTTCCGGATGAAAACACGTGATGTAAAATATTTAAAATCACGACTTCCCCCTGCTCGTTGTGATAATAATCAATCGCATATTCTTCGCCCTCGATAAATTCCTCGATAATGAAATGATTGGTATTTAAAACATTTTCAGGAAAGATGCTTTTGAGTTGCGCTGGCTGTAATTCCTTTTGGGCTTGTAGCCAATCTGCTTCGTCTTTGATGATGTGTAC
>JBGCES010000362.1:0-2616 GCA_045106545.1 Saprospiraceae bacterium | reverse complement strand
CGCTGTCGTTGCGTTTTGTTACAAATAAAACGAGGATGTAAAGACGTTAGCTTATAACGAAGAAACCGCAAAATTATTTTATTCTAACTAAACTTCCAAAGCTTACTTTACTTCGAACGAAAAGTTGTTTAGAAGTTGTTGACAAGACTTGAGACGAATTCATACGTTTTTTTTTTTTTTTTTTCATGAAAAACGTATTAGTATTGCCGAAATAATTAATCCAATACTTAAGATTTAGAATTGATGATTTTTTCTATATTTTTCAAATAGTACAAAAAAACCTTATCTCTAAATCGTTTAATTAATTATTTCGGCGTGCCTTATTTACTTGCAACAATTTCCGAACCACATCGAACCATTTTATTATGTCTGAGCAGTCACAAGAGCAGAATTGGCGAGAGAGACTACAACACACTTACCGATTGGTGGTGATGAATAACGATACGTTTGAGGAAACGGGGTCGTATAAATTGACCTTGCTGAATGTGTACGTCATGATTAGTACAGTCATTGTCCTTTTGGCACTTTTTGTATTTTTAATGATCGCATTTACTCCGATTCGAAGATATATTCCTGGCTATGGTGATATCGAACAGCACGCTGCGTTGATGGAAATCCATCAAAAAATCGAAGAGATGGAAAAGCAGGCGAACGCGAATGAACAGTACACCGATAACTTTCGCCGGATATTGGTTGGTGATGTAGAAACAATCGAAGATGCTCAAGAGGGCGCAATGGAGCCAGAATCCGTTGATAGTCTAGAAGTCGATAAAGTGATAGCAGACGAAGAACTTCGCCGCGAGGTAGAATTAGATGAAATTGGTACGGCGGCACAGCTATCACGTGCCTCTGGCTTTTCGACCGATAAACCCTTGGCGCAAATGTACTTTACGCCTCCTATGACGGGAGAAATCAGCGCAAGTTACATGCCTGATAAAGGGCACTATGGCGTAGATGTTTTAGCTCCTGCCAATACACCAGTGAAGTCCGTGATGGATGGATTTGTTTTTATTTCAGATTGGACAATGGAAACTGGAAATACCATCGGCATTCAACATTCCAATAATGTAATTACTTTTTATAAGCACAATTCTTCTCTACTCAAAGAAATAGGGGATTATGTAAAAGCAGGCGAAGCTGTAGCGATTATTGGCAATACAGGGACGCTCTCTGACGGACCACACCTACATTTTGAGCTGTGGCACAAAGGCAATCACGTCGATCCGACTGACTTTGTTAATTTCTAATTTGACTCTATATGATCTTTAGAGAGTGTAAAAAATACACTAATTGCACTTCCCAAAGCGAAAATTCGCATTGCATTCAAACGAATATTGCTATTTTTGCTGCTTATTGAATCAGCTAATTAATCTTTCAAGTTACCTTTAATTGGTTTTAGCATTATTTTGGTAAGCTAATCAACTTGTGGAAAGATTACTATTTTTCGACTATTTCAAAAAAAATATAAATATCCTGAGTTTATGAGTGATCAAAATAATCACGAGTTGCAGAAAATTTTTAATAAAAAAGGGGAGTTGTTAAGTCCCGTTTTGCCAGATGAGACAAAGAATTTTCTGATTGACATCGACGGTACGGTTTGCGATGATATTCCCAACGAGGAGCCAGAACGTATGGGAACTTGTTTGCCTTATCCAGATGCACTAAAAATTGTAAATAAGTGGTACGAAGAAGGGCATATTATTACGTTCTTTACTTCGCGCACCGAAGAACACCGCGAAGTAACCGAAATGTGGTTGAACAAGCATAATTTCCAATACCACGGCTTACTAATGGAAAAGCCACGTGGTGGAAATTACCACTGGATTGATAACCACATCGTAAAAGCAACTCGCTTTAAAGGTAAATTTACTGATTTGGTAGTGAAGACGAAAGAGATTGAGGTATTCCAGAATGAAGAATAATGTAGATGTAAAACGATAAACGTAGAGGTAGTTTGTAATATCAACTGCTATACATTTTACTAAATAAATTAGCGGTTATCCGATACGTTCGGTAACCGCTAATTGTTGTTTTAATAGTGTCTGTTAAAAACGAAAAAAGTCCTCATAAGTATTAAACTAAGAGGACTTTCCGTTGGGGGTAGAATGGTTGAGGAGTTAAACTTAAACGTTCTTTGACAAATGCCGTATCAGACATAAAAATTATTCGAGTAAGCGACCGTAGGGTAGCGCTGAGAATAGTTGCCGACTGACTCTTTTACGTTTTTTTCAAATAACCATTTAAGTGAATTTGGAGCGAATCAGCTCTTTTATATTGACAAACCGTCTATGGACGGGAGAAATTTCAGGTTTTAATTTAGGCTTGCACAAAGTTTTGCAAAAGACACAGTTTTTGACGCAGATAAACGCAGATTTTTTCCGTAGCATTACGGAAAAAATCATAGAGAATCAGCGTCAAATAAAAACTTTGTACAGTCCTAGTTTTAATTTAATTATTTCGGCAATACTAATTGATTTTTTAATAAATTTTCCCTTTTCGAGTGTGTTGGGTTTTAGGCTCTTATCCAAAAAGATTCAAAAAAAAGAACGGCAGCGCATTTGAAAAATACTATACAAATAACAGTCTGGTGAAATTTACGCTGCCGTTCACTATTCC
>JBGCES010000361.1:0-10261 GCA_045106545.1 Saprospiraceae bacterium | reverse complement strand
TGCAAGTAGGGTAGCGAAGATTGAGAAATTTTTCATGGTTAAATTATTTTTTATTTTAATGATAAATGGTTGATAAGTGCAATGACATAATTATTGAATGATAGGGGGAGTGAATTCACCATTGATAATCAATTTATTATGCTAACGATCTGATTTTATTGATTTCTAATTATAAGTATGAACAATTAATGTATATACATCTATTTGTGCAAAATAAAAGCGAAATTCTAATTCGCTGATTTTCAATTGGTTATTGGTCGTCTTGATCGGATCGCAACTTATCGAGAATACGATTTAATTCGATAGCCTCATCGATAGTTATATTGCGAGTGTGGGTTTCCATCATTTCACTGATCGCATCAGAAGCATCATTGACTGCTTGCAATCCTGTTTCTGTTAAGAGCACATCTACTCTTCGACGATCATCAGGACAAGTTTGGCGTTCAACGTACTCTTTTTTTAGTAACTTGTCCACCAAACGCGATGCATTTGACATCTTATCAATCATACGTTCGGTCAATAACTTAACCGTAGCAGGTTCTCCTTTCAATCCACGTAGAATACGTAGTACGTTAAATTGTTGCCAAGATAAATCGAAAGGCTTCAATGCTTGATTGGATAATTGATTGATCCACGTAGAAGTATAAAGCACATTGAGTTGAGCTTTATGGTGTTCATCTTGGAACTTCTTCTGTTGTATGGCATCTTCAATTTTCACAACGCAAACATATACAATTACATTTATTGTAGCAACATTTTATTAAAAAATTAACATTTGAATCAAAAGATTGACAAAATTGTTCGATTGCTTAATGGTTGCAGAGCGCGACTTATATATTTTTACATTCAAATACCTGCTCGCTTTAATCTGCTGTGATATTATGTATTTGAAACGAGAAAAGTTGGATTAAGATGTATCAACAAAAAGATTTCACTGCATTAATTGTAAAGAAGTGCGTTTTTCTGTTAAATTTGTCGCGCATTGGAGCACAGGTTTTCAACCTGTGTATTTTGATGCATAATCTTTCACAGGTTGAAAACCTGTGCTCCATATGGGGAATTAGCTCAGTTGGCTAGAGCGTCCCGAAGCAAGTTCGGGAAGGTCAGGGGTTCGACTCAGTAAGATTGATATAAACGGGGAATTAGCTCAGTTGGCTAGAGCGTTTGACTGGCAGTCAAGAGGTCAGGGGTTCGACTCCCCTATTCTCCACAAAAGAGTGGCAAATGAACAATCATTTGCTGCTCTTTTTTATTTTCAGATAGATAACAAAAACCAATGACACACTTCATCTACATTTTATACTCCGAATCTAAGGATAAATATTACGTTGGTGCGGCTGAAAATGTCGATAAACGATTGGAACGGCACAATGCTGGAGCATCTAAATCCACTAAATCAGGTCGTCCTTGGAAAGTTGTTCATACCGAAGAATTCGATACGAAGACGGAAGCATTAAAACGGGAAATTCAAATCAAAAAAAAGAAAAGTCGCAAATATATAGAGTGGTTAATATCACCTTCACACTGATTAGCTCAGTTGGCTAGAGCGTCCCGAACTTGCTTCGGGAAGGTCAGGGGTTCGACTCCCCTATTCTCCACAAAAGAGTGGCAAATGAACAATCATTTGCTGCTCTTTTTTATTTCACCAACAACTGCCCACCAAAAATCTTATACCCCGCCTTTATTTTAACCTGATAAACACCTGATTGCCATTTACTTATGTTTAATTGCAAAACGCCCCGTTGTATAGCCGAATCTTCAACATCCACTTTATCTTGATAAACAACTTGCCCTAAAGTATTCACAATGACCACTTCTGATTGCTTTCCTTTTTCGGTATGTAAGAATTCAATATTTACGTAATCCTGTGCTGGATTGGGATATATTTTTAACGGATTTGCCGTTACGGGCTGCCCAAAATCTACGGTAGCGGTCATCACATCCATTTGTAATAAAGTATCTAATGGATAAGTGTAAATTCCTCGCGCGTAAGTACCTGCTATGAGTTGATTTTGTACTTCATTCCAAGTCATATCATAAATGGGAATGATCGGCATATTCATACCTAGTCTTTCCCAATTTTCTCCTGCGTTGAGTGACGCAAATACGCCACCATCTGTCCCTACGAATAGCACACTATCGTTTTGATTGGGCAATACATAAATATCATTGATCGCAATATTAGGTAAATCGCCTGCGCTGGAAAACCAAGTTGCACCACGGTCATCGGATTGGTACAATTGTGGACGATTGTCTCCATCTTTATAGCCCGAATAACTGACAAAAATCCGATTCGCGTCCGTAGGAGATGTTTTTACATCCGAGATGAAGCGGTTCGGTAAAGTTTCGTCATCCAATCGCTCCCAATTGTCACCGTGATCGTCCGTTCGCCACAAGTTAGCATCACTCGTACCTACGACGACCAAGCCATCCGCTATCGATGATGCGTGCAAAGTAGAAATGGTATGATAACGATCGGCGATACCATCCGTCAAGTCCTCACTCACCGCTTCCCAATCGGGTACTGCCCCTTCGGTACTGCGATAAATGCGATACGTACCTGCAAATAATTCATCGCTGTTTAAGGGATTTATGACGTAGGGCATATCCCAGTTGCGACGGTCACTGCCTGATATTCCACTGGTTGCATTCATGTAAGATCCGCCATTATCCATAGTGACGTTGATGCCGCCGTTTTGCGTTTCTACATAAAATATTTCGGGCTTTTCGGGATGAAATACGGGTTGAAAACCGTCCGATCCATAGATGCGTTCCCAGTTTAAATTGGACAATTGATTACCGCCCGTCGTGCCATTATCTTGTGCGCCACCGTAATATAGATCGGGACGATGAGGATTATAAGCAACGCGGTAAAATTGGGTTGTACTTATATTTTCGATGTCTTGCCAATTGTTACCCGAATCAGAAGAACGATACAAACCGCCATCCGTCCCTAAGATCATATGACCATTTCTGGTAAAAGCAAGATCGTGTTTATCGGCATGTACTTCGTAGAAAAACCAACTCGGGGTAGCCTGCGACCAGTTTTCATTTTGATATTCCCAAAGTTCAACCCCTAGTAGATAAATTCGATTTTCATCAAAAGGATGTACTCTTATCTGACCAAAATACCAGCCAAACCCACCTAGTTCATTTCCATTCAAACCAGAAGCATTATTGGTAGGAATTTCAGTCCAGTTATCGCCGCCATCCGCCGAAGTATAGATAGAATGTAGATTAGAATCGTCACCGACATACATGGCGTAGAGCCGATTTGAATTAGTGGGAGCCATTGCGATGCCTACTCTTCCGTTATCCTGCTGCGGCAGTCCACCTTCCAACGTTTCCCAACTATCACCTCCATCAAGTGAGCGAAATACCTTGGCGGCAGCACCCGTGATCAGGGATTCGCGGTTATTGCGAATGCGATTCCAACCCGCAGCATAAAGTACATTTGGATTGTCTGGATTTAAAATCAAATCAATCGCACCTGCATCTTGGTCGATGAATAAAATTTGTTCCCAAGTACTACCTCCATCCAAACTGCGATATACACCGCGGTCATTATTACGAGTAAACGGGACACCCATCGTAGCAGCGTAAACGATATTTGAATTAAAAGGATGAATTTGGATACTACTGACGATGCGCGTTTCGGTCAATCCCATGTTTTGCCAAGTCGCGCCGCCATCCGTGCTTTTATAGACGCCATCACCAATAAAGGGATAACCTGAAATATTAGGGTCACCTGTTCCGACCCAAATGGTGTTGGGATCGGTCGGATCAAAAGCGATATCACCAATGCTGGTAAAGGGTTGATCGTCAAAAATTGGCGACCAGCTTTGTCCACCATCGGTTGTTTCAAAAACACCGCCTACACTATAACCAATCAGCATATGATTGTTATCCATAGGATTTATAGCGATAGTATTAACTCGCCCGCCGATATTATTAGGTCCTTGATTAACCCAAGCGGCATCGAAGCGATTTTCTTTTTGCGTAGTTGTGGAAAGCATGTCTTCGCTTACTTCGCGCAGCGCTTTGGTATGGGCAGCGAGATCAAATTCAGCGGCAGGATAAGCTTTTTGTAAAAATAGAATCTCACCCGGTTCATATTTTTGATCGAGTCGATTATGGTTTGATTCGGGAGTAATTTGGCAGCTCAATAAAAAAATTAAGGTAGCAAGGAAACAATATTTCATTAGAGTAGTATAAGTGCAACGAGTCTTATAAGGAATGTAAAATTTAAAAAGTAAAGCTTAAAATAGCCTCTGCCGAAGAATTGCAGCATAAAACTGCGTGCGGCATTCACTTTTGGCAAGTTAAGTTCACAACTTATTTTTTATGGTTCCGTAGTGCTTTTGTGTGGACTCTATTTATAAATTATTTTAGCAATTGGTATGGTACTGAAGATTATATACTTAGTAACTAACAAATAGTTCGGATAAGTATAAAATTAAAAATAACAACAGCTTCATCTGCTTAGTAAAAAAAATGTAAAGCATTGATAGTCAAAATTTTACACTTTTTGTTTTCTGGTAGATTTGTTAGCCTGTATTTGCGTGACTTACTTATTCATAAATAAATCTATCTTTGATGTACTATCCTGTGTCAAGTTAGCAACAAAAGTGCTAAAACTTGGCGTATCAGTTTACATTTGCTAAAATAAAATTTTTATTAATATTATAGCATAGCGTGACCTCACGCCATAAAAAACGTCTTTAATTTTATTATTATATTTTAGCAAACTAGATTCAACACTCACTCTATTTTTTACTTTTGAAAAGAAAAAAGGGAGCAGAGAAAAGGAATGTTCAACGTCATTTTTCTGATTAATGAACTACTCCTGATACTCGCAGTGAAGCGATTTTAATTCTCTGTTCTCTTTTTTCGCATTTTGTACATCCCTTCAACTGATTCATTTTTTATGAAAAATTCTGTACTCCCTCTGTTGCTATTTTTGATATTAGCAACGTCGTTCTCCTTAACGGCACAAACTGAATTAACTACGAAACATGGAATAAGTGCGCGAGTACTATTTCTCGACTACATGTGGGCAAATGACTCCGATGATTTCGATATTACGAATGGAGGAGAGGTGGCTTATATTCGTAAATTGACAAAGAACCTCAATTTCGTTTTACCACTAAAAGCAGGTGTAGCCCGCTATGTAGGTAATATCAATAACAATAATACGTCTATTCTTGGTGCTGATGTCGCGCTACAATTTCAATTTCTACCCGACGAATCGGTGGTTGTGCCATACGTTTTTGGTGGAGGTGGAATTGTTTTAGAAGATTTTGACGAATCCAATGTACAATTCCCTGCTGGTGCAGGTTTTAATATCAAAGTAGGAAAATCTTCCTACATTAGCTTGCAAGGCGAGTATCGTTTTTCCAATGCTGAATTGCGGGATAATGTGCAATTGGGCGTAGGTTACGTTTACAAAATTGGACCTGCTTTCGCAGATAAAGATAAAGATCGAGTTCCTGATGATCAAGATGCTTGTCCAGACGAAGCAGGTTTACCCGAAAATATGGGCTGCCCTGATACGGATGGCGATGGCATTGTAGATAAAGCCGATTTGTGTCCTAATGAAATTGGGATTGAAAAATTCAGTGGTTGTCCTGACACAGATGGTGATGGAGTGGCGGATCGCGATGATAAATGTCCTGGCGTCGTTGGAACGCCGCGTACGGAAGGCTGCCCAGATGCGGATGGCGATGGCTTTGCAGATCGTTTAGACGAATGTCCTAATGAAGCAGGTACTATCAAAGGTTGTCCCGATCAAGATGAAGATGGGATTATTGATAAAATTGATAAATGTCCACTTCGCGCGGGTGCTAGAGATAACGATGGTTGTCCAAAAGCGGATGAAGACGGCGATGGCGTAGCGGATGAAAACGATGAATGTCCTGGTGAAATGGGAACGATTGCAACGCGTGGTTGTCCAGATGCAGATGGCGACGGCGTAGCAGATAAATACGATAAATGTCCTAACCAACCTGGTAAATTCGCGGGTTGTCCAGATACAGATGGCGACGGCGTAGATGATTACCAAGATAAGTGTCCGAATCAAGCAGGAACCGCAACAAATTCTGGTTGTCCTGAATTGAAAAAGGAAGAGCGCGAAACCTTAGAATTGGCGATGCGGGCAGTACAATTTGATTTAGGTAAGGCAACTTTACTACCTACTTCTTATAACGTATTAGACCAAATCGCTGAAATCATGACCCGTTACCCGGGTTATAGCCTCAGTATTGCTGGTCATACCGACAACTCTGGTGGTGCGAACACTAACCAACGGTTATCCGAAAACCGAGCATTGGCTTGTTACGAATATCTACGTAATCGAGGAATCAACACGACTCGGATGTCTTACATTGGTTATGGTGAAACGCGTCCGATAGCAGATAATGATACACGCGATGGACGCGCGATAAATCGTCGTACCGAGTTTAATTTGTTTATTCGGTAATTATATCTGATACATTTTCAAGGCTCAGAGCATTTCAGGTGCTCTGAGCCTTGTCATTTAAATAAAGATGAAGAGTTTAAACATCATTTTTCTTTTAGCGAATTATTCGGCAGTGGTAGGTTGGATATTACTTATCGGCTTCCCGCGTGCGAGTTTTACAGATTTTACCGTACAATCGGTGATTGCGGTATTGTTGGCAGTCATTTATGGTTATTTGCTTTTAGTACAAAAAGATCCAGCGGGAGAGAAATTTGTCAAGGGAAGTTTTACGACGCTCAAAGGTGTGATTCGCTTATTTAAAAACTCGCGCGTGGTCTTGGTCGGGTGGGTACATTTTTTAGCATTCGACTTATTGACGGGCTTGTATATTAAAAATGATGCCTTGCTACATGGGGTTGATCATTGGATGGTTATTCCATGTTTGTTACTGACCTTGATGTTTGGTCCGTTGGGGTTTTTAGCTTATTTTCTTTTGAAATTGGTGATGGTGTAAGCATTTCTTTTTACTTTACCTCACAACGCATTTCCACCATTCTCTTGCTAAAACCTGCCTTCTCGTATGCGCGCACCGCACGTACATTCTCATCATAGACTTCTAAGCGCAATTCACTCAAATTTTGCGCTTTTGCCCATTCCTTGGCGCGTTCAAGTATAGCTTGACTAATACCTTTTCCACGAAATTCAGCTTTAACAAACATAAAGCCTAAAAAGGCATATTTATCAAATTTAAAGTACGATTTAGTCTCCACGATTTTAACGTAGGCAGAACCCACGACTTCTGTTCCATTAGTTGCTACCATTACCTCAATATCTGGATTAGGAATCATCGCTGCGATGTCGTAATAACTGATCGGATCAGGTTTTAGATTAGGATCGAAAGGACGTTCAGTGGTGATAATGCCCTGCTCGAATTGGAGTAGGGTAGGGAGGTCGGCTGGAGTGGCGGAGCGGTAGGTGATGGTCATTTTTTGTGATTTATTTTGATTGATAGTAACTTTTAAACAATATTTATACTGCTTTTAAACCACTTTTGAACATTCTGATATTGATGAAAATTATTTACGAACAAGTCTAGTACAGTGCACAAATTTAGTTATAAAACACGTAGGCAGATAGAATATATAGATTTTCTATATCAGACGCTTATACTTTATTATAAATTACATGTTAATATTTTATATTAAAGTATAATAAGTCTAATGTCGGGATTAGATTAATATTTACTGGCATACTTCACTATGCATTCGCCTCTCTTACTGCTTTTACTGATATATTCCTGCGGTTAAGAGCTGCAACTAAATCGGCGACAAATTCTTGCCGAAGTTTAGTGTATGCTTTAATCATTGCCTGACTATCACGTCTTTTTGCTTCTGCAATCTGTTGGTCAGCACCGTTTATTAAACTAAGTATGTGAGTTACTTCATCTCTTTCCATCATAATGATTTTTCAAACAATATTTTTAAAAATCCTTTTTCTTTAACAACACCGCGATCATCAGCACGAGATGTACCGTATAGATTTGTAAACCTTTCTATATTTTGTTGATAAGGAACATACATTTCATGTGATTCGGGATAAATTTCTACAATATAAGAATCAATAAATTCATCTTCAAGAGAAAATGACCAAAATTGATCCATAAAAGGTTCTCCCTTTAGGCGATATACACGATAGTCTAAGAAGGTAACAATATCAATATCTTTCGGGTTTTCTTTTTGAGAAATGAAACTTCCATCAATCCATTGTTCAAAATATGGAAATACTAAGTCTTGGAAACGGTATAGAAAGCGTAAATAGTTATTAAATAAAAGTAATCGCCTTTCTGAATTAGGGAAACTATCAACAAAATTATAACGAATTTCTTCTAAAGTAGTCCATTCTGAATTGTCGGATAATAGATACCCCTTTGCATCGAATTTGAATTTTTTCATTAAAATATGTTTTCTTCATAGTTGGATAACACAATTTAGTATAAACTGGATTATTTTCTGAATTCCCGATAATACCTCAATACCTCCGCCGCCGCCTCTGTCTGCGGATAATGCCCAACCGTATCCAAAATCACGACATCTGGATTGGGCACAATCTCTAAATAACGTTCCGCCATGTGTCGCCCTGAAATCGGGTCGAGTGCGCCGTCAATCAAGCGCAGCGGAATCGTGGCATCAATTAAAGCATTGACCCAACGATCACGATTTTGGTGACGTTCGGTGATGTAATAAATGAGTTTATGGAAGCGACCTCTGCCATTGTTGTAAGCGAGTAATTCGTAGAACTCGTCAATTTCCTGATCGGTTGGTTTGTTGTCGCCCCAGATAGCATTGAAATTTCTATCTATCGTATGTCTTCCGATAAAATGAGTTAGCATAAAACCAATCGGAGATAGCAGCAGTTTTTGAATCAAACGTGGTCGATGCACCTCTGGGAAAATACCACCATTGAGCATGCAAATGGATTGAATTTCTAAACCCTTTTCTCCTTTCGCTTGCCGTTCATTAAAACGCGCCAACATCTCTTGTACTACCGTATCACCATAATCATGGGACAAAATATGTGTACGTTGAATGCCTTTAGCGGCTAAAAATTCTTCAAATAAATTTGCTTGGTCAAATATACTGTAGTTGTATTTCTTCGGTTTATCCGAATAGCCAAAACCAATCATATCGGGCGCCAGCAAATGATAATCTTCTGCCAATTCATCCCAGATTTTATTCCAATCCCAACTCGCCGTCGGAAAGCCATGTACTAGAACTAGCACTTCATCGCGTTGTGCACTTTCTTGATAGAAAATTCGATTGTCGCGATAGTTGAAATATTTTCCCGTGTTTTTCCAATGGGATAAAGACATAAGTGTTTTATTTCGTCCTAAAGGACTGTGACAGGAAAGGCTGAAGCCTTAACTACCAGTGTTAAAAAAGGTTAAATCGTCCATGTCGATCCGTCAAAGGTAATATTTTAGATGTTTAAACATATAATTACAGTGACGAATATTATTTCAAATTTAAAAACAATTAGCCATGAAAAATATTAGAATTCAGGAAAACTCCAAATTTGTTTGTGTGAACTGTTGGGGACGCTACGAATACGACGGTATTGCTGCACAGCCAGCGATTGATTTACAGCGCGATGTTAATGCGAAACGAAGTCGCCATCATTTTATTAAAGACTGGCTAGTCCGTTTTGTAGATGGAATAATGGTAAAAAAATGGTAGAGAAGAGGATTGAAAAAGTTATTGGATGATCTGATTGTGGTTTCAACTTGAAAACAATCAGATTATTCAATAATATTTTTTTGCGCATCCTTCTGATTTTCAAATACTTATAAAAGGTATAAAAAAAAAGTTGCCTTCGGGAATTATTTTTTTGTACAAAAGGTTTTGAAATTAGCAAATTGATATTACTTTTGCGCCGCTGTTTCAAACAACTAATCATGTTTAGTTTTGAAATTTGCACACCAAAATGGAGAAGTGGCAGAGCTGGTTTAATGCACCGGTCTTGAAAACCGACGTACCTTAACGGGTACCGGGGGTTCGAATCCCTCCTTCTCCGCCGCTGAGCGCACTAATTCCTAACGGAGTTGGTGCGCTTTTTTTATTGGAGTAAAATGAAAATTACTCCTAAGATAGCAGCTGACAGCAGAAATCGGCGATATATCTTCTCGGAAATTAAATTAATGATGCGTGTACCGATTAAAAAACCTAGCCCAAGCAGTGGCAGAAGCTGCAAATTAAGCGGTACATTATTCATGGAAAGTGAAAAAAAAAAAAAAAAATGGATGGGTAA
>JBGCES010000360.1:0-21997 GCA_045106545.1 Saprospiraceae bacterium | reverse complement strand
AGCAGCTAAACCAACAGCCATTTCTGAAAGAACTGTATCTGAATCAAGAATAACATCTTCAGCAAGTGTTAATCGAATCACTCCATCCTTCAAATGTTTATCTTCAAATAAGAATGGCTTTTTGTAATTTGTATAAAGAACATAGAAAATAGCTACAGCTAAACCAATTCCAATTCCCGTCAATAAGTCAGTAAATACAATTCCTAAAATAGTTACCATGAAGGGTATAAAGTGACGCTGACCTAATGCATACATTTGCTTAAATAATACCGGCTTAGCTAACTTGTATCCTACCAAAAATAGAATTGCTGCCAAACTCGCCAGTGGAATTAAATTCAAAATAAATGGAATAGCCATCGCACAAAACAGCAAAATAAACCCGTGCAGAATTGCTGACATCTTTGTACGTCCACCTGATTGAATGTTAGTAGAACTCCGTACAATAACCTGTGTGATTGGTAGTCCTCCGATTAAACCCGAAATAATATTTCCGACTCCCTGTGCTTTTAATTCCTGATTGGCAGGCGTAACACGTTTATAGGGATCTAATTTATCGGTTGCCTCCAAACACAATAGCGTTTCTAAACTCGCTACAACAGCTATCGTTAAGCCAGTAACCCAAACGGCAGGATTTGTAATCGCACTGAAATCAGGAAAAACAAACTGACCAAAAAAACCGCTGATACTTTCTGGTACAGGTATAGCAACTACTTGTTCCGCCCTCAATGCGAACTCGGGCATATTTTGGAATACTAAGTTTAAGATGATACCCAAAGCTACCACAACAAGTGGTCCTTGTACAATTTGGAAAAATTTGATTTTTTTCATAAAAGGACGTTCCCATAGAATCAAAATTAGCAACGATATAGAAGTAATAATGATCGCTCCTGGACTAATCGACTCAAACATATAGTATAACTCCGAAAAAGTATTATGTCCATCCATTTGTTGGAATGCCAAGTCACCTTCTGGGTCTTTATCATAACCGAAGGCATGTGGAATTTGCTTCAAGAAAATGATAATTCCAATACCTGCCAACATTCCTTTGATGACTGAAGAAGGGAAATAGTAGCCAACGATACCCGCTTTAGCAATTCCTAACAACAACTGGAATATTCCTCCTAAAACGACTGCCATCAAAAAGATTTCAAACGCGCCTAGTTCATTAATTGCAGTTAATACAATCACCGCTAAACCTGCCGCAGGTCCACTCACGCCCAATTGCGATCCACTCAACGCTCCAACTACAATACCACCTATGATACCAGCAATAATACCAGAAAATAATGGCGCTCCCGATGCCAAAGCAATTCCTAAACAAAGCGGAACAGCAACTAAAAACACCACTATGGAAGCAGGAAAATCTGATTTTAAATTACTAAAAACACCTTTGTTCTTTAGTTCATTCATGACTTAGAAAATTTTTGACTGTTAAAAAATAATAGTTTTTACGAGAAAATAAAAGTAGTATGACTTTACAAAGCTAAAAAACTTTATTAAATAATAGCAATGCTATTATTTATTTTATAGTCACTGCAACAAAAGAAAGTTTAATTAGTTGTAGGATTGTTTATTTTTGTCGAAAAAAAGTATTACTTCGCAGAAAAATAGTCATCATCTACATTTATCATTATGGCGATAGGGATTAAAATCATACTAAACGAAGGATTATTTCAAAGAGATCCACAAGAAACGAGTTTAGGTCAGAACATTATTAAGCATAGTATCCAGCTAATTGACGAGATTGGTTTCGAGGCTTTCAATTTTAAAAAATTGGCAACGCGGATGGAGTCAACAGAGGCTTCCGTCTATCGTTATTTTGAAAATAAGCATAAGTTACTGTTGTACCTTGTATCATGGTACTGGGAGTGGGTGAGTTACTTGATTGATTTTAACACGATGAATATCGAAGATCCGAAGCGCCGTCTGAAAATCATTATAGAAACCTTTGTCTTAGCATCACAGGAGAACCCTGCCATAGGATACGTGAACGAAAATTTACTGCATAAAATCGTTATTGCAGAAGGGACAAAGGCATATCATACCAAGGCAGTAGATGCCGAAAATCAACACGGCTTATTTACCAATTATAAAAAGTTATCAGAAAAAGTCGCTGATGTTATTAGCGAGATCGACCCTAAATTCCCTTACCCCCATGCAATGGCGAGTAATTTGTTTGAAATGGCAAATGAGCAAATTTATTTTGCTCAACATTTACCGCGTCTGACTGATGTTAAAGCAGATGATGACAATTTTATGGACGTAGAAAAGATGATTGAATTTTTCGCATTTAGGCTACTAAACTGTGAGGAATCGTAATATTTACCCCTACTCCATTCACACCTGCATTTCCTGTCAATTCGTCAATGACAAATTCATCAGTCAGGTCGTTGCAACTGACGCCAGCGTGCGCGGTTGCAACGTCTAGTTTCACACCTTTTCGTCCATGTCCCCAACCGTGCGGAATACTAATTACTCCAGGCATAATATCAGGGGTTACTTCGGCGGCAATGTTTATACTACCTACTCTAGAACTTACCGTAATCACTTGATTATCAGAAATCTGCAAACGTTTTGCATCTTCTGGATGTAAGTAGGCAGTACAACGATTTCGTCCTTTTACCATCAAAGGAGAATTGTGCATCCACGAGTTATTAGTCCGTAAATCGCGGCGGCCGATTAGGAGAAATTCATCATTATCAGGTTGCTCTTTTTTCAAACGGTTTAAATCCGTTTTGTAAAAATCAGGAACGAGATTTATCTGTGCATCTTTCGTTAAAATACGACTGGGAAGTTGCGATTGTAATGGACCTAAATCAATGCCATGCGGATTCGCTTTTACTTTTTCTAAGCTCAAATCGTACGGGCCACTACGCAATGCGTGATCGATGATGGTAGAGAGTGGTATAATCTTAGCCTTGCTGCCATCATTTTCCGTCTGCAAACGGTGCGTTAATTCTTGTAAAATTTCCCAATCGTAACGCGCGTCCTCTCCTTTATCAAATAGCGGTTCGGAATATTTTGCCGTGTTATGAATCGCGAAATTATGGAAAACCATATCGTAGTGTTCAATTTCCAATCCAGTAGCAGGTGGCAGAATGATATTCGCAAAACGGGTCGTCTCGTTAATGTAAATATCTAAACAAACTATATATTCTAATTCTGCGAACGCTTTTTCTAACTGTTTTCCATTCGCAGTAGAAAGTACGGGATTTCCTGCGGAAGTAATCAGGGCTTTAATTTGCCCTTCGCCTCCGGTCATCATTTCCTCTGCCATGGTCACATTCGGCAATTCTCCACCAAATTCAGGTAAGCCACGCACTCGGCTTTTCCAACGTCCAAACTGTGGACGCTGCTTTTTCATACCGATATAATCATAAGCAGGTGAGGTAAACATCGCGCCACCCGGGCGATCCAAATTACCCGTCAAGATATTAATACTAAACAGCAACCACTGACATAAACTGCCATAAGTAACTACCGAAACGCCCATTCTACCGTAAGCAACTGCGCTTTCTGCTGCACAAAAATCAGCGGCTAATTGACGAATTTTAGTTGCCGAAATGCCTGTGTATTGGGCTGCTATTTCGGGCGTATAATCTTTGGTAAGTTCCTGTAATTCAGCGATTTGAGCGGTAGGTACAATATCTTTATAGTGGCGTAGGTTAACCCAATCGTTGGCAAAAATTTGCTGCACAAACGCCAGTAGTAAATAAACATCCGTATTCGGTTTGATAAAATGATGTTCACTCGCGCGCTGTGCCGTCAAGGTTTTAATCGGATCGATCACGACTACTTTTCCACCCCGTTTTTTTATTTCATTCAATCGTTTTCCCACATCAGGAACAGTCATGATGCTCCCATTCGACACCAACGGATTTCCACCTAAAATCAACCAATAATCTGTCCGATTCAAATCGGGGATTGGCATATAGTTCGCATTTCCGAGCATAGACCAAGCCGCAAGGTGATGGGGCAGTTGGTCAGTAGAAGTTGCCGAAAAGACGTTTTTAGTGCGTAACGTCTTTAATAAAGGACGCAAAAATAAGATCGAACCAATATTATGGACATTGGGATTACCTGCATAAGCTGAAACGGCATCGTTGCCGTATTTTTTCTGAATACGTAGCAAATTATCCGCAACTTCATCATAGGCTTCTTCCCAACTGATTTCCTCCCATCCCTCTTCCGTCCGTCGTACTGGTCGTTTTAAACGATTTGGATCTTTGTAAATGTCTTTCAATCCTAATGCCTTTGGGCAAATATGCCCGCGACTAAATTGATCTTCCTTATCGCCTTTGATAGAAATGATTTTATCATCTTCTACTTCGATGGCAATGCCACACATGGCTTCACAAAGGTTACAGGTACGAAAATGGGTCATGTGAAAAGTGGTTAGCGTTGGTTAGAAATAATTGGTTGTGGTGGTGAATATAGGGTAAACGTATTAAATGGCGCAATTGTGAGATTGTAAAATGGTGTTTGCCGCGTTCACAATCTCACCATTACACCATTTATCAATCATACATTTACTGAATAATCATTTTCCGATTCCAGACCTGTTGTCCAATCCGTAAGCGTACAAAGTATAAACCAGTACTCAGGTCGTTTTTAGCGAAAGCGAAATGCTGCGCTCCTGCTGCGACTGCTCCGCGCTGAATGGTTTGTACCAATTGACCATTTGCATTAAATACGCTTAAATTGATGTCCGCTTTTTCGACTAAATTCAATTGAATATCAGCAACGTTTTTAACCACATTTGGCGTGATACTAAAACCAGCTTGTGCAGTGGTTTCATCCAAATTATTTACAACTGCTTCCGTAATTTCGTCGGTCAAATTAGTATTGACCAATTCAAATTTGTCTTCTACTTTTTTCCAAAGCAAAGTCAAAATTTCTAAATTAGAAAATTCATCTTCCTCTGCCAATTCAAAGGTAAACTGCTGATTGATACTTGTATTTGCGCTAATATTTTCACTCGCTACGAGTTCCCCAAAAATGTCTTCCGTCAGTGCATCGCGAAGCACTCTTTTGTGGTCGGCGTCATTGCCAATACTTGCCTGATAAGAAATCATGGATTTTTTTACTAGGTAAACACCAAGCTGATATTCCCCCTCTGTATCAGCAAAAAATTGAGTGCGCGTAGCAATGTCAATAATACGAGAATTGGGTGCGTAAGTCGCTTGAATACCTGTCTGCGCCATGGGTGCTACAGTAGCAGCTTCATCGATAGCATCGCGTATTTTACTTAGTGCATTGCTGCTGGAACCAGCTTCTACTTCATTGTTAACAAGAAAAGCGGGACGGGAGAAAGTTTGCTCAAAATTATTGATCAGTTCCGTTCCGGTGGTCGTCGTTAATACATCATTTGAGGTGCTATAATGCGCCGCCAACACGATTGTATTTTCATCTGCTTCATCGAGTAGCGTTTCAAAAACATTCCATGCCCAACTACCGCAAGGAGGACACCAACTCGCCGTTTTCTTGGTCATCAGAACTTTTTGAACTTGCGGGACGGCTATTTCTTGTGCTGATAAGTTTAGTGTTAAAAAGATTGCAATCAGTAGAAGTGTAAATGATTTCATGGTCGTAATTTCATATTGATAAAAAAGTAAGTAAAAGTAAAAGAAGTGCTCTTAAAATAGTGCCGAGCAGTTGAAAAATTATAAAAAAAGAGAAAAAGTGTCGTACAAAATCTCTAGTTTCTCCTGTGACGTAGATATGGGAGCGTCGCTTTGCGACGCCAAACCATTTTAACTTTCTTTTCTCTCAAGGTAAACATACGAAGAGAATAGCGTGATGCACCGTACTCGATAAGATTTTGTCTTATTTGGCGCGTAGCGACTTGCCCCTTGGTAGAAATTAGTAATAATTTTCATGCGCAGCGCAGAGCGATGCCCCCCTTAAAGTCAGATGAGAAACCTCTGACATATTCAGTTAAAAAATATAAGTCATTGATTTCCAGTAGCCTATTTAAAATTTTATTAAATAGTCATATTTATACTAACTTAATTGGTTTATATTTCGTTATTTTAGGGCAACTACTTTAGATGTAGGCTATTCATACTTGTGTCGCCATATTTTATTTGGCAGCCCCCTCACATTTGAGATAACTTCCAGCATTTTTTATTATTTGTTTTTGTTAGATAGAACCCGTTTTGGTGTCTGTTTTGCAATAGTATTATAGCATCCCCTTTTGAACGTTTTAATTACTGATTTCCAAATGTGGCGTATTGATAACCTTTTATTACCACTTCTAATTGTCTTGGGCTGCTGGCTACCGCTACCCCAACTATCTGCTAATGCCATTCCGTTCCAAACGGATGATTCGGCTTGGGTAGATCGTTTGCTAAAGCGGATGTCCACCAGCGAAAAACTGGGACAGTTACTAATTTTGCGCTCTGATTTAGCGCAAGCAGGCATGACGGATTCTTTGTTGCATTGGGTACACCAGCAAAAAATGGGCGGAATGATCCTGGAAGATTTACCCATTGATACTTTTCTAAATTATGTGGGCATAAGCGAGCAAATGACGGGTATTCCATTACTCAACGGAACTACCCAACGGGTCTCACTGCATAATCAATTTTCGGATATAAAAGACCTTCCTTCCACTGCGACTATCGGCGCGGTAACGAGTGATTCTTTGTTAGCAATTTTACAAACAAAATACCTCGAACAGCTAGCCGCCCTACACATCAATTTTGCCTATTTACCACCGATCAAGGATGATTTTCAAGCTGAGGCATTCGTGCATACGAGTAGCGAAACGAGTTGTGCACATCGAGATTGGCTGACAGCGTTGACGGAGCAACGTATTCTCACGATCGGTGAACAATATGCGCTGCAAAATGAATTTGAACAAGATTGGGCGGCGCACTTTACACAAGGGTTAAGTGGAATATCAATTGCGGAGGAAGAATATTTACCCAATGAATTTGAATGTCAACCATCGGGTTTCTTTCGCGCTGATTTAGTTCAGAAAAAACTACATAATGGTTTAATAATCAGTGAGTTAACAAAAAACAACGACATTGGTAAATTATTACAAACGGGAGCGGATTTATTAGTGGTAAGAGATAGCATTGATAAAGCATATGCTCAATTAAAGTTTTATTACCGAACAGGTATCCTCTCAAAAGAAGAACTCAATGCTAAAGTCAGAAAGATTTTATTAGCAAAAAATTGGGCAGACCGCGTCAATACACCCGATAATTTACCACCGCTAATTGCTTCCGCCAAAGGCAATCCTTTTGCTCAACACACGAGTTGGAACGCAGCAGAAACAGTTAAAAAAATAGCAGCGGATGAATGCGAAGCAACACATCCGATTAAAACCTATTTTGAACATCCTGCTTGGGCAACTTTCGCACGTCAACTCTACGAAGAATCCATTGTATTGGCGCACAATCCAGAACGGGCATTACCCTTGCGTGAATTACACGGACGAGATTTCCAAATTTTTCAATACGGCTCGCCCGTTACAGATTTTGTTCAGCAATTTAATAAATATGCAGATGCTCAATATGAATTTATTCAAGCTTTCTCGGAGTGTAACGAATTTCCCGAATTAAGTAAAAAGTACCTAAAGGCATCTACCGTAGTACTGACTATCAATCAAGAATATTTGGATACCATGCGCTGCAAAGATTGGCTGACTTCCGTCAACGCGCTGAGTAAAAAAACAACGGTCATTGTCGTTAATTTCGGTAATCCGCGCAATCTTGGTTATTTCAATCCAACGGTAAGTTGTATCCAAGCCATGCAGGATCATCCGACGCTACAATCGCTGGCAGCACAGTTGATCTTTGGTGGCACCTCTGCGAATGGACGACTGACGATGGAGGTTGCGCCACATTTGCCGTTTGGTATTAGCAATTATTCGTCCATTACGCGTTTGAAATATACGATACCCGCTGAGGTGGGTATTGCGCCAGAGCGACTAGTTGGGATTGATGCGATTGCCAAAAATGCGATTGCCTTGGGTGCTACACCTGGCTGTCAAGTATTGGTTGCCAAAAATGGCAAAGTGATTTATAATAAGGCTTTTGGCTATCATACTTACGAGAAAAAACAAGGCGTACGTACGTCCGACTTATATGATTTGGCGTCCATTACTAAAGTGGCAGCAACGACTTTAGCGACGATGAAACTGCACGATTTACAGCAAATCAAGCCAGCAGATCGATTGAATGTTCACGTTCCCTTGTCTGAACGTACTACTTTAAAATACGTCACTTTACGTCATCTGCTAACGCACCGATCGGGGCTTGCACCAAATTTACCCATCGTACCTATTTTGCTACAGCGAGACACGTTTAATCGAGATTGTGAGGGCTATTTTTGTAATGAATCAAGTAGCGAATATTCCATTCCTGTAGCAGATAATTTTTACTTTAGTCAACTCCACGCCGATACAGTGTGGCAGAAGGTACAACGGATGCGCGTCAGCCGTCGCAAACGGTATCGCTACAGCGACGTCAATTTTTATTTATTACAAAAAGTAGTAGAAAAGAAAAGTAGCGTTGGATTAGACCAATACCTCGCAGCTAATTTTTATAATCCGTTACACTTGCGTTATTTAGGTTACAATCCACGCAAGAAACATGTACCACAGCGTATCGTACCTACAACCAATGACTTTCGCTGGCGGCAACAATTGGTACGTGGCTACGTTCACGATGAAACGGCAGCCATTCAAGGTGGAGTTGGTGGCAACGCGGGTTTATTTTCTACCGCAGAAGACTTGGCAGTCTTATTTCAGATGTTGCTGAATGGCGGACATTACGGTGGGCGACAATTTTTGACCGAACCGACTATTGAATATTTTACCAGTAAGCGGCACGGCTCGCATCGCGGTTTAGGATTTGATAAGCCTTATGCGAAGAAAAAGAAACCTGCTTACGCGCGTTCCGCTTCTCCCCAGACTTTTGGTCATACGGGTTTTACTGGCACAGCGGTTTGGACAGATCCGACGCACAATCTTACTTTTATTTTCTTAGCTAATCGCATTCATCCCGATCGCAATAACAAAAAATTGTATCAAGAACGCGTACGGGCGCGGATGCACCAAGTTGTATATGACGCGTTGGGAACGCATCAGGGAAGTTTGCCAGAGTTGAAAATGGAGCAGCGAATTTGAGTTATCCATTCACCTATTTTATCACCTCCATTAGTTGTAACAACTTAGTCCGAAACTCTGCGGCAGCGTTCTTAGTCGTCACCATTATAAGTTCAATATCCGTCGTATTACCAAAACGTTTACGCATGATGTAACGGTGTTCTTTCTCAGTCGTTTTACCGATTCCGAATATCGTTTGTGAATGGGCATCCGCACTTGCAACTCGAAAATTTACATTCCCGTCTCCTTTTTCTAAATATTCTCCATATCGCTTCACTAAGACATAAGCATCTGGCGTAGTCGCTTCTTCCCAAGCAATACGAAATTGTAATTGTTGATCTTCATGGATAAAATTACAAGTCGTTTGTTTTCCGTTCTCGACAGATTCAATTAATTGTTGCGTTACGGCAATATGATTCCATTGCAGTATTTTCGACATTTCGCCTCGCTCAAGGTATTCACAAGCATCTTTCTTTGCTAGCGGCTGAAAAGGTAACCTGTCTGTTGCTGGTGCAGTTTCTGCAACGCTGATTCCAGTTGACTCTTCTGTGGTAGAATCAGTGGGCGTTTCATTTTCACATCCGAGTAAGCAACAGAAACAAAAAAAAAGTAAGAGATGGCGCATAGCAAAGTGATTTAGTAATTTTAAGGAATACAAAAGCAAATGTAACAGCCGTTTTCTAATATTCACTTATCTTCGCTCTCCTTTTTTCAAATAATCAGTCAAAAGTCATGTCATTAGAACAACAACTCCAAACGCGAGCCAATCAACAGTGTGAATTATGTGGAAATGCAACGACCAGTTTAGTCGTTTACGAACTAGAACCCGCCCGTAGTGGTGTGGAAGGTGCGGTTTATATTTGCGAAAGCTATCGCGATCAAATTACGGGCGACAAAGCCATTAATCCCAACGATTGGCGGTGTTTAAATGATACGATTTGGAGTGAAGTGCCTGCGGTACAAGTACTTTCTTATCGGATGTTGCATCGTTTGAAATCAGAAGGTTGGACACAGGAGTTATTGGACATGATGTACCTCGATGAGGAAACCCGCGCGTGGGCGGAAGCCGGTCTAGCCGCCGATAATGAGGAAAAAATTATACACAAAGACAGCAATGGAGCGATACTAGAAGCAGGTGATACGGTCACCCTGATTAAAGATTTGAATGTAAAAGGCGCAAATTTCACTGCAAAACGTGGTACTGCCGTGCGACGAATTAGTTTAGTTGCGGATAATGCGGAACACATTGAAGGAAAAATAGAGGGGCAACGGATCGTGATTTTGACGCAGTATGTGAAGAAGCAGGGGAAGTAGTTGGGAGTTTTTAGTTCGGAGTTGGTAGTTGCCTACTAAGCGTACACTTTTAACATTTATTATACAAATTCAGAAGTACACGAAGTTTTTGAAATGGTTATTTTTTATGTTGCAGGTTGCTTACAAGCTACTTGAATCATAGAGAATGAACGTCAAGAGTGAACTTCATATAACCTAGATATAAATTCGATAAAATTGTCCGATACATCCACCAGTCTCAATAAATACATCTCCCAAACGGGTATCTGTTCCCGCCGTGAAGCCGACCGCTGGATCGAAGCAGGACGGGTAAAAATAAATGGCGTAGCTGCAAAAAAAGGAAACCGAGTTACGGAAACGGACGAGGTGACGATTGATGGTAAACCGCTAAAAAATCGTCCACAACTCGTCTATATTGCCTTGAATAAACCACCGGGCATCACCTGTACCACCGATCTTAAAGACAAATCGAATATCATTGATTTTGTCAATCACCCTAAACGCATTTTTCCGATTGGGCGTCTTGATAAACCTTCTACTGGGTTGATTTTATTGACTAACGATGGCGATATTGTTAATCAAATTTTGCGCGTAGAAAATGCGCACGAAAAAGAGTATGTCGTGCGTGTCAATCGCCCCGTGACGCCTCAGTTTATCGAACAGATGGAAAATGGGATACCGATTTTAGATACTATAACGAAGAAATGTAAGGTAGAAAAAGTAGGAAAATATGTATTCAGAATTATTCTTACCCAAGGACTCAATCGCCAAATCCGACGCATGTGTGAATATTTAGAATATCGAGTCATTAGCTTGAAAAGAGTCCGAATTATGAATATTAAATTGGGCAAATTACCACTGGGCAAGTGGCAAGATTTAAGCAAAGAAGAACTCTCTACACTTAGAAGTAAGTTGTAACGCAAGCTAAAATCAGAAATAACCATCAGCGCTTCGCAATAGATATTCATTCTGACCAAAAATTAACATAAAATCAATCTCTCCTATTTGGCAATTTTTATAAAAAGCTGTACGTTTGTGCTAAATTAGATTTAATCTAAATAAAAATACTAACCTAATTTAGCATCGCAGATAATTATGGCTTTTAATTTAGCAGACAAGCGTACTTTTCATCCTGAACTTGCAGAAGTTCGTCTTCCTTTTCCGTTATTGGTTATCGAAGGCAAGAAGTTTAAGAAGAAGTGTTGTAGTAAATTTAAAAAAGGTAAGCGCTGTAAGCGATGTCCAGCAAACATGAAAAAGAAGTAAATAGGGAGACAAATTTGTTGAACTATCTTAGGGTTAATACTGATTCGCTCGAATATTTTGCGCCGCCTTCTCAACGGTTTCTTTAATCCGTTTCTCCCGAGTCGGAGCTCGTTTTGCATTAAAAATCCATTCCAAAATACCGCGTTGAATCGAACGTGGAAAGTTATGCCAGTTGGTTTCTGCTGACGGGTTTTCATCAAATAATACTTGCATATCCGCAGGAATAACTAAGTTTTCAACGTCATTTAGGGCATCCCAAGTGCCCGTTGCTTTAGCAATCTGTACCATTTCTCGTCCTGATTCCGCCATCCGTCCCTCCTTTTCTAATCGCTTAATTTTCTCTTTATTGACGCGACTCCAATTACTTTTCGGACTGCGTTTTGCGAAGTACTGGTAGTAACTTTCGTGATCGCGTTTGCGAATACTAGAATCTACCCACCCGTAACACATGGCTTCATCCACTGCTTCATCATAAAATACGGTAGGTTTACCACTTTTTTTGTGGTAGATAATCAACCATACGTTCTTTTCAATGGCGTTATTTTCGGCAAGCCATGCGCGCCAATCTGTGGCGGAAGTAGCAGTGATAGCGTTAGAAAAATCAGGCATAAGGATGTTGGATATTGGATGTTGGATGTTGGATGTTGGATGTTGGATGTTGGAGAATTAAATCAAACAATTTTGCCAAGCTACTTAATTTAGGTGTGAGTAATAAAAAATCAACTGAAGTAGTTAAAGTATAAAATTAGGATCAAAAAATTGATTTGAGTGTAAATTGGCGGAAAGAAATTATCTCTAAAGCATCCAAGTCTGGTATTCAGACGTTTAGTAATCACAAAATAACTTTTTAAACTAAAACATTAGCATGCGTCATTTAATCTTGTTCACTTTACTATTGTGTCTTTGTTCTTCCTGTTTTGAAATCAAGGAAAAAGTTGCCATGAATAAAGATGGCTCAGGGAAGTTAGTTTTGACTTTAGATATTAGTGAGAGCGCACCGACTTTAAAAACGTACCTCGAAACGGCAAAAATGACGGGGCAGAATGTTCCAACCACAGATAATATCAATGCGATGTTATCTGCGATAGAAAAGCATTTTGAAAACGGCGAAGGCATGTCTAATGTGGAAACCGTTCGTGATTTTGATAATTATGTTTTTGCCGTCAAAGGCGATTTTACCAATATCAAAGCCTTAAATACAGTCATGGCGCAGGTGACTCAGAGTTTTACGCGCGGTGCATTAGCAGGGACGATGGATAATTTCATTCCGGATGGAAACACTTTGTCGCGGCTATTCCCCTACCCTTTGGATAAAATCAAATACGACCAAATGGGCATGATGTATCAGTATATGCTGGAATCTGCACGCTATACTAATGAATACGAATTTGCTGAACCAGTACAAGCGATGAGCAATGAAAAAGCGAGTTTAGACGAAACGAAGACGCAAGTGAGTATGCAGCAAAGTCTGGCGAGTATTATTAAAGGAACAGGTAGCTTAGAAAATGATATTGACTTCTAAAAAATGATAATTTTTAGTTCCTCTATCCGTTCAAATTCATCGTTCTACATTCATTGTTTATCATTAAAAAAGCTATTCGGGCATTTCAAATAGTATTTAGGGTGATTCACCAAACAAAATTGCACAATCCTCTTTACCGACCTATATTTGTATTGTAATTATTAAGATGAGTTCTTAGTCAAAAAAACTTGTGGTAATAAAGGGGATAGCAAAGGTCAATCGGACAATGTCCGGTTGACCTTTTGTCTTTTGGATAGGTAAGTGTTTTGTGAAGTTTACTTGTCTTACATTTATATTCTCACCTTATTACTCCTTGGGTGGTAACGGAATAAACGCTGAGGTTCGTCGGATATAGTCCTCATATTTTGGTTTAGTTTTGGACAGTCCTTTTTCTAGCATTGCCACTCCTGATATTTTTAATAATAAAAAAGTCATGAATAGTGGGCTAAAAATATGAATCCAACCCGTTGAAAAACTTAACGCCAAAAAGAAATATCCCCACCAAAGCGTGGTATCGCCAAAGTAATTCGGATGACGCGTATATTTCCATAAACCCGTTGCTAGTACTTCCGCCGAACTACTTCGGTTTTTCTTAAATTGACTCAGTTGATAATCGCCAACTACCTCAAAGAAAAATCCGATTGCCCATAATGACACACCTATATAATCTAGCACTCCTAAAGGACTCGTATCCGCCAAAGCGGGTACAAAAACAGAAGAAATAATCCACAAAATCCAGCCTTGCAAGAAGAAAACTCGAAAAAAAGAAGTCCACCACCAATTTTTTCCACCTGCTTTTCGCATCTGTACGTAACGATAATCTTCTCCTTTCCCAATATTACGTCCTGCCAAATAGAGCGATAAACGCAATCCCCAGATAGAAACTAAGCTTAATAATAAGTATTGCCGTACACCAAAATTGTCGATTTGGTAAGCATAAAACCAAACTATAATTACAAATCCAAATCCCCAAAATATGTCAATAATACTAGCGTCTTTTACGGCTAAACTCACTAGCCACAAAGCGGTCAGTACACTCAACAATACTAAAATCCCTTTTCCAAAAAGGGCAGCAAAAGGAGAATAAAATAGAAAAATAGGTAAAACTAGCATTGCGGCAAGTAGCAGCAACTGAAATTTTTTAGAAGCACTCATGGATAAGTTGGTTATTCATTTTAAAAAGTAGCAATTTTTGACTCTAAGAAACGCCGAAAAAATAAATTTACAGTTTTTCAAATGATGATTTTTCTGAATGAATAGTTTTTATTCAACAAAACTTAGCGAAGCGATCTCACAGCCTGCTCCGCAGCATTGCGGAGACCGCAGGAAGTAATCATCAATTGAAAAAATCAGAATGTAAATTTATCTTTTGGCCAATACTAAAGTACTCATTTTCAATTTTTTATAACACCTAAATGTCATAATGTTATTGGACTCCTTCTTGTAATTCATAGTTAAACTTGAAAATGTGGTGACTACCCTTTATTTTTGCCTTCTCTTAACAACCAATTGATAACCTTTATCGTTATCAAATTGGACTGAGCTATTAATCAGCCAGTAAAAATTAGACTTAGGGGACTAGGTAATTAATAAAGTACCCAAAATAGCCTGTCAGATGGGTAGGTTATTGATTTCCAAGTCCCTAATATCAATCCGCGGTAGTTTACCGCAATCAAAAGATTTTAGACCATGGCAATAATAATTACGGATGAATGTATCAATTGCGGGGCTTGCGAGCCAGAATGTCCGAACACGGCAATCTATGAAGGTGGTGTAGAATGGAAAATGGAAGACGGCACAACTGTATCTGATAGTTACACTTTGGAAACAACGGGAGCAACCGTCGCAGCGGATGAAGAAATGGCACCAGTAGAAGAAGACTATTATTACATCGCACCTGATAAATGTACGGAATGTATGGGTTTTCACGAAGAACCTCAATGTGCAGCGGTTTGTCCCGTAGATTGTTGCGTACCAGACCCAGAAAGAGATGAGGAAGAAGCCGTATTATTGGCTCGTCAGGCGCGTTTGCACGCTTAAAATTATAGTAGTTTTAAAATAAAACCCCAATTGATCTTTGCATCAATTGGGGTTTTTAAGTAAAAAAAAATCCGCAGCTTCTTACGAAACTACGGATTACTTCTTTTTACTTTTTCCTATTCAAAATAGGTCAACTTGATATTCTTACAATGATGATGGCATCAATACTTCTTTGATAATGTGAATTACCCCATTAGTGGTTTGCACATTAGCGATTTTTACCTCTACTTCATTGTCTTCTGCATCGCGGATGGTTACGTCGTCACCATCAATCTCCAAAGCAATAGTTTCACCGTTAACGGTAGTTACAATTTGTTCATCGGTCAAATCGGTTGATTGAAAGTTACCAGCTACCACGTGATAAGTCAATACAGTTGCTAGTTGCTCCGTAGTCAAACCATTCACCGTTTCCATAATGTCTTCAAAAGCATCATTTTCTGGTGCAAATACTGTGAAGTTATCATCAGCTGAAGAAAGTACGTTTACTAAGTCGCCATCGGCTTTACCTAATGCAGCCACTAACTCACTCAAATCTTCGTCAATAAGTGCCATTTCTACCAAATTCTTTGGTAATAATACTTGGCCGATTTCATAGATGACACCGTTTTCTACATCAATTTCATCATCAGAAATGACGCGTACTCCATTTACCATTAAATCATCACCTTCATCTTTCAATAAAATTGATAATTTCGCGCCGTTTGGTCCAGTTGCTTCACTCGTGAAATAGCGATTCTCAAAAGTAATCGTCAAATCACCAATTTGCTTATCAAAAACAACGTGTTGTAATAATACATTACGTAAATCATCGTCAGACAAATCGTCTAAATTAATACCTAGTGCGTTAAATGCCGCATCATTAGGAGCAAAAACGGTGTACTTGTCTTCGCCATCCAATACAGAGGTCAAGCCTGTGCGTTCTAGCGCTGCCGTCAAAGTAGAAAAACGACTTTCGCTAGCTACAAATTCGGTAATGGTAGTATCATCATCGATGTCTAAGTTGTCGCCGTCGCAAGCCGTAAAAGTTACAGCAGAAACCAATAATAACATCAAATACAGGGTTAGATTTTTAATCTTTAACATAATAAAATTATAAATTTTGTCGGTTGATAAAAATAAATTCGCTTTAATAATAATACTTTGTTGTCCTAAGCGAACGTTCTCTTATGCAACGGCGACTAGTTGATGGTGTTCGTTGAGATTTATCAGCTTTACATCGATTTGACAATGGTTAAAGTCGCTTATTTCATGAACATTTATTTTTCTCCCGAGAAATTAGTTTTTGTACTTTTCTCAAAACAACACTACATTTTATGAAATTATCTCCCGTAACAACGCTAATCATACTAGCATTTTCCCAATTTTGTTTTGCCCAAACCAATATTAAAGAAACCTCAGGTATTTGGAAAAATGTACAACGTGATCTTTCCATTACCTCACTAGCGCATCAAGTAGCCATCGCCTGTCACAACTGTTATCATACCGATCTAAATAGCCCTTCAGCAGAGGTTAGCACCAAAGAAACACTCGCTAAAATTGAAAATGCTCTACTACAAGGAGCAGATTTTATTGAATTAGATATTGTCGATGCCGATGGAGAAATTCGGGTCAAACGCAAGGACACCCAACGGGCACGAGGTGCATTGCTTACTGATGTTTTAAGTTATGAAAAATTGCGATCCAGTGATGCCATGCTTTACTTAGAAATAAAAGAAGAAAAGCGGACAACGGATAAGTTTATGTGGACGTTACTCAATGAATTAAAAAATCATGGCTACGCGAAAACTGGTCGTCCCGCAGTGATTAGAGTTTTTCCCGAAGCAGAGCGAGAAAACTTTTTGCTAGAAGCTAAGAATCTATTAGATGGACATTTCAAACGAATGAAAGAACACGTCCTTCTGAGTTTAATGTTGCCTCGCCAGTTAGGCGAAAATACTGCTGAGATGACAAACACCATCGAACGCGCTGCTCAGGACGGTATCCGCATGGTAGAATTTAATTATCGTACAAAAAACATTGCGATACATCTACAACGAGCACGTGATCTAGGACTCGGAATAGGGATGTGGACATTACCCGCAAAGGAAGGCAATACCTTTATCGCAGCTTTTCGCGATCAAGTGGATTTGTTTAATACCGATAGCGAAATCGTAACGGCTCAGTCAGCAATAGAAGATCATAATTTACTGTATTCGCATCAACAATCCATCCCTGATAGTGCCGAAACGAGAAAAGGATATTTAGTGATGGCAACGATTCAATTAACGGAATTGGAAGTTGGTGAGAATGCAACGCATCGCATCGTAGGACGAGAAAAAGGCGAGGATTTTACATTAGAAATTCATAATCCAGGCGGCTCTCAACCCACTATGCTTCGCTTCGGTGTGAAAGCAAATCGACAATATAAATATGCTTATATCCTACTCGAAAATCTTAATGTAGATGAAGTGTACACCATAGTCGGAGCTTATAATGGCGATGGCGCAATTGAATTATTTGTTAATCAAGATGCTTCGCAAGTAACGACGGCACATACGCGTGGAAAAGTAGCCGTTTTGCCGCAAGCAATTAAAGTCAGCCAAGCCGTAGAAGATGCACCTTTTGAATTGAAGAATCTAAGTGTGCAAGGCTGGGGAAAATGGAAGTAAGTAATTTGAGGTTACTTAAAACAAAGCCCACTCCCTCGCATACGTAGGAAGTGGGCAAAAAAAATTTATAGTAACGCTGTCGATAAAGAACAGCGAAATTATGAATGGAATAAGAATTAGCGGATGATATTCATTGTTTTTATCATTCACTAATTCGGTTATTGCAATTACAAAGGTAGAAAAATTATCTGCCCAATTCAAAATATCTTATAGTACAAAAAACAAGGCGGATGTGCTCAACATCCGCCTGCGATTTTTCTAGGTACAGTTACTCTCTACTTTAACTTTAACTTTTATCATTGAAACGTTAATTCCTAATTCGGGTGTTGACGGCATTATTCGTATTTCTATTCATCTCTGAATCCATCATCATCGGTAAGTCGCCATCCGTCACGATAATTTTAGTATTAGGCGATTTTGACAATTCCATAAATGCTTCGATAGATTTGAATTGTAAAATCGCTGGGTCTAATCCTTCAGCAATAATGAGCTGGGCATCACGTATGCCTTCTGCCTCTATGCGTTTTTGATCCGCTTCCTGTTTAGCTTGTTGCAAAACAAATTCCATGCGTTGTGCTTGCTGTTCTGCCTCTAATTTTTTTTTTTTTTTAGGCGCTAGACTCCGCGGCTGTTTAATCCGTTTTAACAGTGCCGCATCCATTAGTCTTCTTTTTCCTTCCAAATAAACCATCATTTGATCACGAATCTCTGTTTCGATAGTAGCTCGTTCGCCCGTGTGCATGTCTTTTGCATAAAAACGAGAACTCACATCTGCTACCGCTGAACGGAAAACGGGTAGTATAATATTAGATTCATAGCTAGTACCAATATTCCGTAATATCTCAGGCGCGTCTTTTGGTAAAACGTTGTATAGAATCGAAACTTCCGATAAAATATTTAATCCTTCCTTCGATGGAATATTCAGACCTACTTCCAGATTTTCGGTCTGAGTGGAAATCTTAATGATGCGAGTAGTAAGGGGATTATATACCTTAAGACCTTCAGTAATCGCATTATCAGAATACTTACCAAAGGTTCGCTTTACGCCGACTTCACCTTGGCGAATCGTTGTACAACTAGACAGAAAAACGAGTGTGGATAGAAATAATCCTAACTGAAAAACAATTTTCTTTCTCATAATGCAAGAAATTTTCCGGGTGAAAAAATTAGCAACAAACAATATAATTGTTTAGCTATTTATTTTAATAGTTTTACT
This sequence comes from Saprospiraceae bacterium, assembly GCA_045106545.1. Taxonomy (GTDB): domain Bacteria; phylum Bacteroidota; class Bacteroidia; order Chitinophagales; family Saprospiraceae; genus JBGCES01. Next base: position 2,891 of record JBGCES010000360.1, on the reverse strand, counting down.
ATTATTTTGTGTTTATCTCTGAAACCCAGAAGTCCAAAATAGGTTGGCGCATTTTTTACTTTTTAACAAAAAAAACAAATACCAAGCCTATAATTAATTGATAATCAGCTGTTTAAAATCAAAAAATTATTTCTAAAGAATTTCATCTTCCTAGCTATCACTTTAATTCGCACGTGAATAAGAGTTCTTTTATGGCCTTTGATTACTCGGAGTAGAGAATATTAAGAGAGAAATTTCGCATTTAGGATTAGGACTGTAGAAAGCTTTTATTTGACGCTGATTCTCTATGATTTTTATGATTCAAGCGGGTCGTGAGCGACATAAGACCTACTTGAATCATAAAAATCTGCGTTTATCTGCGTCAAAAACTGTGTCTTTTGCAAAACTTTGTACAAGCCTAATTTAGGATAATCCATATTTTCAATTCTACCTCACACCAACGTTAACTAATTCCTAATTTTTTTCCTTTTCTCAACCTTTCTAAGCGGCACTCTGTTTTTCTATCTAAATCGTCTAACCCAGACAATTTTCCTATTGAGCGTGAAAACATCGCAATAGGTCAACCACTAAACACTATGTAGATAATGCTCTACTTTTTTATCACTCTAGTAAATACTCTTTGTCTTTTGTCCAATTCAAATATACCCACTCAACCCGCTCAGCCATTGACGGGTCCAGGTGGTCAGGAATATATCTGTGATAGCGTTAATTTTCAAGACTATGCCCAAAAAGCAGATGGTTATTGGCTTTTTGAACCTAGCGATCCGCAGATGGATAGTGCGCACTTAGTCGTTTTTCTACATGGCTATGGCGCATATAATCCGATGATTTATGGTGATTGGATTGAGCATTTGGTACGCAAAGGAAATATTGTCGTTTTTCCGCGTTATCAGAAGAATTTAGTTAGCCCAAGAGCAAGTAAGTTTCCGCGCAATGCGGCGAAAGCGATTCGTGATGCAATTGAGTTATTAAATACAGGCGATCATGTTCGTCCAATTACCGATCAGTTGACTTTAATTGGTCATTCCTACGGTGGGGTTATCTCAGCCAATCTTGCAGTCAATTTTGAACAATATCAAATTCCTGAACCCAAAGCAGTAATGCTTTGCTCTCCTGGATCGGGGCCATTAAAAGGCGCGCGGGTAGATAGCTATCATCAGCTGTCTGCTGATTTAAATTTATTGATTACGATTAGCGAATACGATTATGTTGTCGGAGCAGAATTTGGATTGCTAGTATATGAAACCGCAACTAATACGCCCCATCGCAATCTATTGATTCAACGTCAGGATACCTATGGAAAGCCTGCGATCTCGGCAGGGCATAACGAGACATACAGCTTCAATCGTGCTTACGATAGTGGCAGTTTCAATTGGACGGCACAACGAGCGGCGCGTATTTCGAAGCTAGATGCGGTTGATTATTATGGTTATTGGAAATTAGCGGATGCGCTAATGGATTTCACGCGCTACGGCACCAACGTGGAATACTGTTTTGGCAATACACCCGAACAACGTAATTTAGGAAAGTGGAGCGACGGTACACCCATTCGTCCGTTGGATGTAATTGTTCCGCAGGAGATAGAAGAGGTAAAAGATATTCTAGTTCAACAAGGTAAGTAAATGGATGTTGGATTGGGGATATTGGATACCGCTCTGATTAACAGTACTTTAAATGAGGTTTATCATACAATAAATTTGGAATATATTGGAAAATTAAAATATTGTAACTTGGTCATTTTATAGCTAAACAACTAATGTTACGCACTAACTTTTTCTTTTTTCTTGAATAAAAAGAAACAAAAACTCAAGACTGTATTTCTTTTTTAACGCTCCGAAATTTACCAAAAAGCTAAACAAAATGAAACTCGCTACGCTCAAACAGCATTTTGTTTTTAACGCTTTTTGGCAATTTTCTTCACTAAAAGAAATAAGGTCGAAAACCAAATATATAAGGACTATATGCGCAACATCAGTAAATAAATCAAAATACTTAATAAGAGATAATCAATTTGTTCTTTTAATTTTAATAATAGCGTTCGATGATTTCAACTAAAAACAGCAAGTGACTCATCAGTAAAATAACCCCAATTGATACCTTTAAATAATGTTCTTTTATCCACTTCCGTGGCTGATACATCGCTAAATAAAATAGAGGAAAAATAGGTATAAAATAACGCCCGCTTAGCGAACGGATAGTCGGGTGTTCTGGCGGACTCCACTGCATATAGATCACTACCGAAAAGCAAATGACCATCACCAAGCCAATACCGATAAAACCTAGTCTTTGTCGCCACTTTAATTGTACCTTTTGGGAACAATCCAACCATGAAAGTAACAAGGAAAAGTAAAATAATAGATCAATATTCCATTGTGGTAGATAGTTAGCTTCCCAGCCAAATTTTCCAAAATAATGCTTCAGTGTCCAAGGAAAAGTATCCAAGTAAGAATCATAAAATATTTGCATGAATTTTAGCGGCTGATTTATAATAAATGCTAATTGCGCCAATGGATTTACTTCCGGATTTAATTGCTTATCCTCCCGGAAATCAACATGATATTCATCGTAAGGAATAAATAAGTCACTGGTAAACTGATACCACCCAATAAGCACTAAGGCGTGTAAAAATAATATTCCACTATTAATAAAAATGTAATTTCGTTTGCTACCAAATTTCTCTGTAGGAATAAAAAAAGTCAATAATATCAAAGGCGCATAAACAACTTTATTTAATAAAATAATTAGACTAATCGCAACTAAAAACAGGGCTTGCTTACTTACCTTTTGTTTAGTAAAAACTAACCGTAACATACTGGCAATCAGCACAAAACACAAGGCATTTGTCAGCGCATCCGGGTTTAAACCAGCATGAAAAACCAGTGAAGCGGGGA
>JBGCES010000036.1:0-3823 GCA_045106545.1 Saprospiraceae bacterium | reverse complement strand
GATAGCCATTTTCGTCTTTTCCTTTTGCGTCTTTTGCTAATTTTTCTGCACTCGCGTAAGTTGCCTCTTGCTTAAATTCAGAATCGCGGAGCAGCATTCCAAATTCCGCAACAGCTGCCGCGAAACGAAAATTATCACTCGTATTTTTTAAATCAATCGACTGATTCAAAACGGGCTGTTCGATTTTTTTAGAAACATCGCCGTCAGGTTGCTTATAGCGCAATTTGACATTAACGATTTCGTCTGAATTTTTCGCAGCAGCGGTTGTCTTCTTTGTTTTTTGATATTTTAAATCATCCACTTCTGCCAGCCAATCCGTTTTCGCGCCAGCGGGAATAATTTCGTACATCGCCGTAACGGTATGTCCCGCGCCGAGTTCGCCCGCATCTTTTTTATCATCATTGAAATCTTCATTCTGCAACAGGCGATTTTCATAACCAATCAAACGATAGCCTTGTACCTGCGTAGGATTAAATTCAATTTGTAATTTCACATCTTTCGCAATCGTAAACATAGTTCCGCCAAACTCTTCTACCAGCACTTTTTTAGCTTCCTGAATATCGTCGATATAAGCGTGGTTTCCATTGCCTTTATTCGCGAGTTGCTGCATTTTATTATCTTTGTAGTTGCCCATTCCAAAACCTAGGACGGTTAGAAATACGCCACTTTCGCGCTCTTTTTCAATCATGCGTACCATTTCTGCGTCGCTACTCGCGCCGATATTAAAATCGCCGTCCGTTGCTAAAATCACGCGGTTGTTGCCACCTTTAATAAAGTGCTTTTTTGCCGTTTGGTAAGCCAATTGGATACCCGCGCCACCCGCAGTCGAGCCGCCCGCATAGACATTATTAATGGCATCTAAAATCTTCTGCCGATTATCACCCGACGTAGAAGGCAACACCAAACCTGCCGCGCCTGCATACACGACAATCGCTACGCGATCTTGTGGACGCATTTGATTGGTCAATAACTTAAAAGAAGATTGTAAAAGCGGTAATTTATTGGGCGCAGACATACTGCCCGATGCGTCAATTAAAAAGACCAAATTAGAAGCGGGTAAGTCTTCGGTATCAATCTTTTTGCCTTGCAAACCGATATGCACTAATTGATGCTCCGGCTGCCACGGGCATTCTGAAATTTCCGTTACAATGGAAAACGGATCGTCGCCCGTCGGCTGTGGATAGCTATAATTAAAATAGTTCACCATCTCCTCAATCCGTACGGCATCTTTGGGCGGTTGCTGCCCATTTTTTAAAAAGCGACGCATATTGGCGTAACTCGCCGCGTCCACGTCAATAGAGAAAGTAGAAAGTGGTTCGTTATGAACCGAAAGGAAACGATTTTCTTGGAGGAGGGCGTAGTCTTCGGTGTTGTGGGGTTCTGGTTCGGTCATGCCATAGGCGGTGGGGACGGTAGAATTTGCCATGTCCATCGTACTGGTTCTACCAAAAAGACCGCCTAGTGGACTACTGCGTTTTTTTCTGCTTTGAGCAACAACTACTTCTTCGGTTAACATTGCCTCTGGAGTCAGCGAAATCGTAATGGGCTTATTTTGATTTTTGACTTTTATCGTTTTTGCTTCATAGCCTGTATGAGAAACACTCAATCTAGTCGGTAAGTATTGAACTTCTAATTTGAAATTTCCATCAAAATCAGTGACCGTACTATTTATCGTATTTTCTTCAATGACTGTCGCGCCGATTAATGGCTCGCCGTTTTCATCAGTTACCGTGCCTTCGATGGATAAATTTTGGGTAAAATTCATCGACATTAAGAGGATGCTCAAGGGGAGAAATAGCAATAGGAATTTTTTCATAATTGTTAAGTTTTTCTTAGGAGATGCAAGGCGCAAGTTTTCTGCATAAAATTTTAACAGTTTTTCTTAAAAACACAATTCGCTCAACAATTTAACAATCAAATCATCCAACCATCTCCCAATCCCACCTTTTTTCTTACATTTGAAACTATTAACACGAAACACTTGCTTCGCCCTTTTCGCATTAACCCACATTCATGCAGTTGTCACCATCTTCTTATGCCGAACTCAGCGATGCCGAATTGCTCGCGCGCTACCGCCAAACGGACGATCTCGCCGATCTCGCCGCTCTGTTCGGTCGTTATACTAAACTGACCTATGGTAGTTGTGTCAAATACTTGAAAGACAGTACTTCGGCAGAAGATGCCGTAATGAATATTTTTGAAGAACTGACGAAGAAAGTCAAGAAACACGAGATTAAGCAGTTCCGAGGTTGGCTACACGTACTAACGCGCAACCACTGCTTGATGATTTTGCGGAAGCAATCGAAAAATAAAACAGTAGAATACGATCCACAGCTTATGCAATCTACGGAGATTGTGCATCCTGAGTACGAATTGGATGAACCCAAAGGCGTTTCCCAAACTCAAGCATTAAAAAATTGTTTAGAATCATTGGCGCAGCACCAACGCTTAGCAGTGGAGCAATTTTATTATGGTGATCGATCCTACAAAGAAATCGCCGAAGAAACGGGACTCGCCGTTGGAAAAGTCCGATCTAATATTCAAAACGGAAGACGAAACCTACGCATTTGCATGGAAAGAAATCTATAATCTTAAAAAGTTATTAGTAATCAGTTATTAGTCCGTACGTATCAGACTATCAACTACCAACTAAAAACTACAAACTTTACAAGAGTGTCTAATCATACTAATAAAGAATGGTTGCAGAAGTGGCTGGACGGGGACTTAACCCGCGCAGAGGAACGAACAATGCAGCAAGCCGCGCAACAAGATCCATTCTTAGCCGATGCGTTGGCGGGGCTGGAAAGCCAACCCGAAGTACTTCACGTTTCGCATTTAAGTAATATCAATCAACGCTTGGCGCAACGCGTTTCGCAAACGGCAAAGGTGCGGCAATTAGAACCGCAACTTGAAAAACGGGAAGCTAAGATCGTACCGATGGGCGGTTTAGGTTGGCGACGGATTGCGGCGGCAGTTGCGCTATTGGTGTTTGCATTAGGGGGCATGTGGTTTATCGGTCAGACCGATCAAATGACGCAGAGTGTAGCAATGCAAGAGGAAAAAGTAGTTGAAGAGGAGGAAGTTGTACCAGCAATAGAAGAAGAGGAAAATATAACAGAAACATCATCTGTAGCCACTAAAGATCAATCTATCGCTGCCGCTGAACCTCCGCCCGCTACTCCAGAAACATCACCAGAACCAACCAAATCAACGGCTGTAACCACCCGAAAAGCAAAGGCGAAAGAGAAAGCAAAAAGCAAAGCTAAAGCAGAAAAGCAAGTCGTGACGCCAACTCAGCGTGCTAAAAGACAAACTGCTGATGCGCCTATCGCGTCTGCAACTTCGCCACCTGCGGCAGTAGAAGCGGAAGCGCCCCGTACTGCGCCCGAGCCTTACGAGGCTACCCAAGGTCGTATTGCTGCTGCGCCAGTACAAGCAGATGCTGCATCAATTGCAGTAGAAGAGCAAGCGAGTATTCCTACTGAATACAGCGCGGAATCTGTGCAAACGTTATCCAAAAATCGTACAGCTACAGCGAAAGCTCAACCAACGATGGGATTTAAAAAATTTGCTGAATTTGTAAAAGAAAACCTGAATTTGGCTGGACAAGCTGGTAAAATTAGATGGGTATTTCAATTGGATGATGCAGGAAATCCTGTAAATGTGCGGGTAGAGGAATCGCCTACAGGTGATTTGGCAAAACAAGCGCGCTTACTATTTGAAAAAGGTGGAAAATGGAAAAGTGAAGCGAAGAATTCGCGTGAAATCTATCAATACGAATTGGAGTTTTAGGTAAAAGACGTTAGATTTTAGAAGTTAGACC
>JBGCES010000359.1:0-8647 GCA_045106545.1 Saprospiraceae bacterium | reverse complement strand
TTAACTATAATCAAGGTTTACAAAAAAAAAAAAAAAAAAAACACAGATGAGCGAATTAAAAAAATAGCACCCATCTGTGTCGAAAAAAAGCTGTATGAAATCTTAAATTTTCAAGGAAAAGAGACGAGAGAATGAAAAAAGAATAATCTCTCTATGCTCTCCTCTCTCTGGTATTTAATTAATTATCCCACCAAACTGGAACTGTTAATCCATTGACAAAGTTGGTCGTCAAACCTTGACGAGAAAGTGCTTTGTCTAAGTTTGGATTCAAACCAATTTCACTTTGTGGGTAAATCAAACGACGTGGAATTTGACCATTTGTTACGTTACCAGGGTAGTTCACCGGAGTTAATTCTGGTGTACCTGTGCGGCGCCAGTTGGCAAAAGTTTCGTATTCGTTTAAGAAAGTTGATAACCAGTACTGGTAACCAATTTGCTCAAAAGAATCATTGTAAGGATTAGCAGCCAAATAAGCATCCACTGCTGCATCGTCTACTGCTAATGAACCATCGTAAATTGCCCATTGTTGCATGCCACCACGAACACCTGCATTATAAGCTTCTTCTGCATCTCCTGATGCCCAGCCACGCTTGATAGCTTCTGCTAAAAGTAACTGTGCTTCCGAATACGTTTGAAAAACCATTGGTGCAGTAACGGTTACTAATAAAGGATTGAAAGAACTGAAATCATCTAAGGTAGTTCCAGTTGGGTTCTCCTGAATAGTTGTTTCATCCAAACCGTTAGGTAGTCCGTTGTGATCGCCACCATTGACAGGTAATACACCAAAAATGTCAACCCGAGGATCGCCGGTGCTAACCAAACCGTCAACTAAAGTATGACTCAAACGTGGACAATCATCACCAAAACCTACTGCTTTGTCCAGTACTTCGCCAATACCATTGTTGTTTAATCCAGTAGGACCATTAGTATGTAAAAGTGCGGCAATATCATCGTTGCTGCTCATGATACCACCTGAAATAGCTTTAGCTGCCCATGCTTGCGCACTAGCGGCATCTACTTTAGAAAGACGCATTGCTAAACGTAACATCAAGGAGTTACCAAAACGTCTCCATTTGTCAACATCACCACCATAAATTAAATCAGCTGAACCAAAACCACCGTCGCCTAAAAGTGCGACACCAGCTTCTAGTTCATTGAGCATGTCATTGTAGATCGCTTCCTGTTCGTCGTATTCTGGAAAGTCAATACCATCCAAAAATCCTTTACCTGCTTGAGAATAAGGTACATCACCATATAAATCGGTCAAGCGGTGGAAAATTACCACGCGCCAGATTTTTGCTTGTCCTAGCATGGTTTGATCTCCTGCATCAGTTGTCTCCAAAGTATTAACTAAATCTTGCATATCTTTTACCTGCTCACCATAAGCACGATCGAAGAGTGAAGAAGAGTAACCACCGTTGAAAGTGTATTTATCCCCTGACCAATAGCCACAAAGCGTAGCAAAGTGCTGCATCATGGTTGATGAGTAAATCAGATTTGCCCGCCAGTTTTCGTAGCGTCCACCTGATGTACGTAGTTGTACATAGGAAAATTGGAAACCAGGATTGATTTGATTACCAGTTGTCGGATCGACATTTAGCTCCGCAAAGCCTTCGTCACACGAGGTTTGCACCATCATGAGTGCGACGAGTAAGAAAATATATTTTGTAAATTTCATTGTTGTTATTTTATTAAAAGAAGTTAGAGGTTAGACGCTAGACGTTAGAAATTCTGTAATTATCTAACGTCTAATTTCTAGCGTCTAACATCTTTTTAGAAACGGATACCTAAGTTGAACTGGATAGAACGCGTTTGTGGAACACCGAACATTTCTAGACCTTGTCCATTACCTACTGTATAAGTAGATTCAGGGTCAACGTTGTCAATCATGCTTGATACTAACCATAAGTTACGTCCTGCAATACCTAAGTTGATACCTTGAATCGGTAAATTACCCAACAGTGATTTTGGTAAACGGTAAGTCAATACCAATTCACGTAGTTTAATGAAATCCGCTTTTTCAACAAATTGCTCCGTTACGTTGAAGGCAATACCTCCGTAGTAGTCTTGTACATCAGCAGCAGCTACATCGCCGATACCTGATTCCCGACCTTCCAACGTATTTTGGTGTAAACCACGAGTGTATGCATAAGCATTAGTCGCTGCGTATAAATATCCACCTGATTTAGCATCAAATAAGAAACTCAATGACACGTCTTTGAACCGAATCGAGTTATTAATACCAATTGAAGTAGGGTGTACACCGGTACCCAATGGAACGGTTGCATCACTACGCGTTGGTACGCCATTATCGTCTAAGACGAAATTACCACTTGCATCACGTGCGTATTCAAATCCTACGATTTGGCTGTATGGTAATCCTTCGATGTGCTCGATGTAAGCGTTACGTGTACGACTTTCTTCTACCCGTACACTTTCACCGTCATCTTCTTCTGTTAATAAACTCAATACCGTATTCTGGTTATTTGCGAAGTTAACTGAGACGTCCCAGCTAAAGTCTTTTGTCCGGACAGGTGTACCCGTTACTAATAACTCGACACCTTTATTTTCCATTCTACCAATGTTTACTGTTTTTTCGTTGTAACCAGCAGTAGGAGAAACGCGAGCATTCAAAATATCATTCTTGGTCTGACGGTTGTAGTAACCTACATCAATACCTAAACGATTATCAAACAAACGTACATCTAAACCAACTTCAAATTCACCAGAAGTTAAGGGCGTTAAATTTGCATTTGGGATTCTATTATTAGAAATACGACCTAATGGCTGACCATTGTGTCCTTGTCCTTCGATTTGGTACGCTAATGACAATAAGTATGGATCTTGTGCTGCACCAACACCACCAACTTCTGCATAAGAAGCACGTAGTTTAGCAAAAGTGATCGCTTTGGGCATATCTACTAAGTCAGAAAGTACTGCACTAATACCAGCAGAGTAATACAATTCATCATTGTCGGTTATTTCATTAACATCTGTTAAAGTAGAGAACCAGTCATTACGCGCCGTACCTGTTAAATAGATAGCACGGTTTAAAGCAATTTCAGCGGATGCAAAGAGGGAGTTATTTTGGAACTCATCGTATCCATAAGTTACGTTTTGATTAGCTGCGTTTCCGATGTATTCAAAGAAAGGAATACTAAAGTTATTACCAGAAGCACCTAAAGTTTCGCGTTTGTTGCGGAGTTGATTACCACCTACAAAGATGTTTAAACCAATATTATCAGTTAGGTCTTTGTCATAACCGACAACTAATTCTGTATTTAATTCGGTAAAACGAATATTGCGTTCGTCAATCTGTCCGAAAGGCGAGTAAGCCGTTCCATAAGGTGTCGTACTCGTACGACGGCTTCCATACTGGTCTAAGCCAATACGACCACGAGTGTAAAATCCATCAAATAATTCGTAACGTAATTGAATGTTACCAATAACTCTGTTTTTTACTGCATCACCCACAAACTGATGAGCTGCCCACCAAGGATTGGTTACGAATACGTTATCATTAAATTGTAATTCAGTTCCGTCTTCAGCTGCACCCAATTTATCTAAGTCACCTTTCATGTCGTTAATATTGATAGAAGGAGGCAAAGAAAGCGCGGTATAGTTTGCGTTACCTGGAGAATCAGAAAGACGTGGACGGTTTTGTGAATTCTCATTAATATAATTCACACCAATAGTTCCACTGAATTTTTCACTGAATTGCGCATTAGCTTTCAAAGAAAAGTTGTAGCGATCAATACCAGAATTCGGTACAATATCTTCATTATTCAACGCTGCACCAGAGAAACGGAAATTGTAATTCTCGTCACCACCTGTTAAAGCTAAAGTATTAGAATAAGTCGTACCTGTGCGGTAGAAACGGTTGACGTTATCACCTACGGCAGAGTAAGGACGACTTACTCCATCGAATTGTGGCACACTACTACCATCTAAACGACCACCCCAAGAAGATAGCCCAAATTCTTGTGCTTCCTGTTGAGTGGTTGGTGCTGCTCCGCGATTACCGTGACCATATTGATCTTGGAAATCTAATAAGTTATTGATATTCTCTGCACGAATCTGTGAGTTGATCTCTACACCGATACCTTTTGATTTCTTACCAGACTTAGTCGTAATAATAATTACACCATTAGAAGCACGGAAACCATAAAGTGCCGCCGCAGAATTACCTTTTAATACCGTGTAAGACTCAATGTCGTCAGGGTTTAAACTAGAGATACCATCGCCCCAGTCTTGTCCACCCCACATACCTGCCGAACCGAGGTTAGTGTTGTCAATTGGCACACCATCTACTACATATAGCGGCTGGTTGCTACCAGAGATAGAACTGTTACCACGAATAACTACCCGCGTAGAACCACCTGCACCAGTAGCGGTACTGGCAACGTTTACACCCGCAACTTTACCCGAAAGGGATTGGATAACGTTCATGGCACGCGCTTGAGAAGCATTTTCGCCACCTACTTCCGTAACGGAGTAAGAAAGCGCCTTTTTATCGCGTTCAATACCAAGAGCAGTAACAACTACTTCATCTAAGGCTACTCCTGTTTGGAGCGTCATATTGATAGCAGATTCATTACCTACAATAGTTTCTTGGGTTCCATAACCCGTGTAAGAGAACGTAAGCGTAGCACCAGTTGGGACAGTAATTTCGTAATTACCATCGAAGTCAGTGACGGCACCGTTGGTTGTTCCTTTTTCTGCGACAGTAACCCCGATAAGCGGGACACCATCCGATCCAGTAACATTACCCGTAACGCGTTGTTGCGCTACGACTGTTATTGAACCTAGCAAGAGGAACAACAAGCACAGTAGCTGATTTTTCATAATCAAATATTTTAGTGAAAGTGAAAGTTTTATACTAGAAATAAAAAATATACAAGTGATTAATGTTATTTTTTTTTCTAAGTAGAAATAATAAATTTAAGGTTAAATGTATAAAATTATTTGATACTGTGTGCGTACACAGACCATTTTTTTATATTTTTTTATTTTGAAATCCAAATTTATATTTGGTAACAAATTATTTTTAATTTTAGCGGTAGAAATATAACAACACCATTTTTTTATGGAAAATAGAATTAGGATAAAGGATATTGCCGCCAAAGCTGGGGTTTCGAAAGGAACAGTAGATCGCGTACTCCACAATCGTGGTAATGTGTCCAGTACTGCTAAAGATAAAGTATTAGCGGCGATGAAGGAATTACATTATCAACCTAATTTAATCGCCAGCGCACTCGCTTCCAAAAAATCGTGGCGTTTTGCGGTATTACAACCTGATGATGAACAAGACCCTTTTTGGAGTCAACCTAAAGCTGGAGTGATTAAAGCGAAGCAGCTCGTTCGCGACTATCGAGCAAATATTGATTTCTTTCATTTTCGGGATGCTGATGCTCCACATTTTGTTGAATTGGCTAATCAAATAGTTAAGGCTAAATACGATGGTGTATTAGTTTCTCCATCCTTTTCTAAGGAAGGACATACTGTATTGCAGCAATTTGAAGAACACCATATTCCTTATGTACAATTTAATACAGCCTTGAATCGCGAGAGTGATTATTCCTTGACATACATTGGTCAGAATTCTTATGCCAGTGGTAAGTTAGCCGCTAAATTATTGGATTTCGGTATCGGAGAAGGGGAAGGTGCTTGGGTATTACATTTAGAGCAAGAAGTTTATAATGCTCAACATCTAGTCGATAAGGAAAATGGATTTCGAGACTTTTTCAAACAAAAGAACCGACAAAACATCAATATTCATTTTTCCAGTTTTGGAGATGTCTTCAATAAGGAAGGTCTCACGGAACACCTAAAAAAGACATTGAAGAACTATCCAAAAATTCGAGGCATATTTGTCACAACTTCTAAAGTATTTCATATCGTTCCTATTTTAGAAGAACTCGGTAGAACCGATATAAAACTCGTTGGATTTGATTTAATTGAAAATAATCTCAATTGGTTATATAAAGATCGAATTCACTTCTTGATTAACCAAAATCCGCAAAAACAAGGTTTCATTGGTATTATGACCTTATTTAATGCGCTAGTCTTAAAGAAAGAAATCAAACCGCTACAACTGCTACCACTTGATGTCGTCATGAAAGAAAATGTGCAATATTATTTAGAAGAAGATCAAGAACAATTACAAGTGGTACTTTAAAAATTAATCACGCTAACTTATATGACTCGATTGTTAAAAAATATTATCCCTTTCATTTTTTTCCTAATCCCTTTTTCTTGCTCTACTCCAAGCGAAATGGAACAGGAAAAAATTTATGATGTCATCATCCTCGGCGCAGGAACAGGCGCGACTGCCGCTGCTATTCAGTCCGCGCGTAGCGGTGCTAAAACACTGTGGATCAACCCATTAAATTGGGCAGGTGGTATGTGGACTTCGGCAGGTGTGAGCGCAACGGATGGCAATCATCGCTTGCCAGCAGGGCTATGGAGCGAGTTTCGTGATTCGCTGCGGCAGCATTACGGTGGGGTAGATTCTTTGTTTACGGGCTGGGTGAGCAATACGATGTTTGAACCGCGCGTAGGGGCGATGTATTTAGGAAATATGATTAAAAAAGAAGCGAATTTGCTCGTTCATTATCAAACAAATTGGGATAAGGTAGAGCAAGCAGATAATTGGAAAATTGAATTTCAAAAAGAGCAAAAAACGCAGTTCGCTTTCGCTAAAATCCTAATTGACGGTACGGACTTGGGCGACGTAGCGGCACAGGTCGGCGCGACTTACGATATTGGAATGGATGATGCGAGTAAAACGGGCGAAGCAATGGCACCAGGGGCAAATAATATCATTCAAGATTTGACTTACTCCGCTATTTTAAAAGAATATCCTACAGAAAAAGTCATTCCTAAACCTGATAATTACGATCCTGCTCAATTTTACTGCGCTTGCAAAAATCCAAAATGCGATGATCCTGCCATCGATTTGGATTGTAAAAAAATGCTTGATTACGGTAAATTACCAAACGATAAATACATGATCAATTGGCCGAAAAAAGGCAATGATTATTACGCGAATATCATCGAAGCGAGTGCAGCAGAACGCGCTGCCGCTTTTGCGAAAGCAAAAGAAAAAACGCTGCATTTTATTTATTTCATTCAAACTGAACTGGGTTTTCCTACTTACGGCATCGCCGAAGATGAATTTCCGACAGACGATAATTTGCCGCTATATCCTTACCACCGCGAAGGACGTAGAATCCACGGCGAAGTGCAAATGAATGTCAATCATATTTTAGATCCTTACGCCACGCCGCTTTATCGAACGGGCATTGCCGTAGGTGATTATCCGATTGATCATCATCACTACGAATATTCTGATGCACCCGAAATTGAATTTCCGTCTGTGCCTTCTTTTAATGTACCTCTAGGTAGTTTAATTCCCAAAAACGTGGATAATTTAGTCGTGGCGGATAAACCAATTTCGGTTACGAATATCGTCAATGGCTCGTCGCGTTTACAACCCGTAATTTTGCAAATTGGGCAAGTGGCAGGTCTAGTCGCAGCAGAGGCAGCTAAAGCGGATGTTTCACCCAAAGATTTGAATATCAGAAATTTACAAAATAAAATTGTTGAATTTGATGGCTATCTAATGCCATTTATTGACGTAGAACCGAGCGATCCACATTTTGAATCCATTCAGCGCATCGGCGCAACGGGTATCCTGCGCGGCAAAGGCATTCCGTATCAATGGGCAAATCAGACTTGGTTTTATCCCGATACTTTTTTATTGACTAAAGATGTATTGACGGATTTAAAAGCATTTGACTCCAAATTCGATTTTGAAGTAAAAACAGAACCATTGACCGTAAAGAATGCAGTACAAATCATCCAACAATTTCAACGAAATAACGACGCAGCGACCACCGACGAAAAAACGTTTATTGAACAAATAAAACAACGCTGGACAACCGATTTTAATTTAGAAAACTTCGATCTGGAACGACTGATTACGAAAAGAGAATTAGCAGTTGTACTGGATAAAACGATCGATCCTTTTTCAATGAAATCAGTTAATTTGCAGGGTGATTTTTTGAAGTAAATGAGCAATAACAAACATATTATGAACTTACGATTTATATTTTTTGAAAATCCACGTTTACTAAACTTTAAAAGTTTAGTAAACGTAATCGCAGTATTTCTTCCGCAAGCGCTCACTGCACAGCAACCTCTATTCAACTTACTTTCTCCCTCTCAAACCAGCGTCACTTTCCAAAACACCATCACCGACGAAAAAGATCACAACATCTTAATGTATAGCAATTACTATGGCGGTGCAGGCGTAGGAGTAGGTGATTCTAATAAAGACGGATTGCCCGATTTATTCTTTGCAGGCAATTTAGTGGCGGATGAAATCTATTTCAATCTCGGTGACCTCAAATTTCAAAAAACAAATAGCGAAGCAGGTATCACGGACAACGGCGGTTGGTCATCGGGCGTAGTCGTCGCGGATGTGAATAACGACGGCTGGGACGACATTTACGTCACACGTGAGTTGTATGACGACCAACCCGAACTGCGACGTAACTTGCTGTATATCAATACTAAACAGACTTTTACTTTAGAAGATGGAAAGACGGGCGTCAAATTTGAAGAGCAAGCTGCCGCTTACGGC
>JBGCES010000358.1:0-9999 GCA_045106545.1 Saprospiraceae bacterium | reverse complement strand
CAAACCAATTACGTTAGGAATAAATGGTGCAGTACATTTTAGTATGGCAAAAAAGACTTGGTTAGAAAAGCTAAACGAACTGCTCGTAGATAATATCAAAGACCCCAACCTAACGAATGCGGACTTGGCGGAACAACTACTGATGAGCGAGCGGGCTTTTTATCGAAAAGTAAAAGAAGAAACGGGTTATTCACCCAATCACTACCTCCGCAAGATCCGACTCCAAACAGCTAGACAATTGTTATTGTCTGGTAAGTTTCTACAAGTACAAGAGGTTGCTCACCAAGTAGGTTTTCGTAAAGTATCTTACTTTTCTCAACTGTTTGAAAAAACATTTGGGAAAAAACCAATTGAATATTTAGACAACTAGAAAAATGGCAGATATGAGGACTTTTTTGGCAGATATGGGGACTTCGGACACTTGGTTAGCCTCTAATTATTAAGTAACTTTGTTACATACATAGAGAGACACACATCACCTTTTTTTTATTCCAATTAACGCGACTCTTTTTTTTTAAATTGACACCTATCTATCGTTCCACTCCATTAGAATTTTTACAAGGTATACTTCTTTGAGTATAGATAGCAGTAATATTTCTGCTTATCTATATCATTAATATGCTTATTTATCACTGATATTCTATTAGAACAGCGTAGTGAGTCGTCATTATGCTTATTATAATTGCTATGCCTTTATTTTAAATTGCCCTCCTGTAAAGGCTTTGTTTAATCTTTTAACAGTTAATTACCATGAAGAGAATTTTTTACCACTCTATTCAGAATCACAATATTTCTAGACATCAGGAAAAAAATAGTCTAGTTACCTTATTGTGCATGCTTATGCTAATATTAGCCACTACCTTAGTACAAGCACAAGAGGTAACATTTGATGTAGACGTGGCGTCGCAATTTAACCATGTCATCGACAAAGTAACCATCAAATTAAAAAATGTTCATAGTAAAAAAACAGTTGGCAATAGTAGCGATATTGTCAAACAATTCAGATTGCTCTATCCCATTGTTGACGATGCTGCCGAGGCGGCAATTATTAACGGTGTACGAGACGCCGGTGAAGTATCCAACGTTGTACTGGAAATGAATAAACAATTTGAGTATGAAATCACGGTAAGAAAAACGGGTGCGGATACTTGTCTCACAACGCAAAATTTTTATATCGAATATGCGGGTCAAGGTAATTTAGTCAACCCTACTTCAACTAGCGGTAACAATCTTATCTTTAAAGGTAAATTTTCGCCTAAATTCAATGATGCAAAAAATAATACACTCACTGGTTCGGATGGCTCGAAAGTAAATGCCATTCGATCTAATCTGTTTTTTATTGAACTCCTGCCCGAGTTTAAAAATGATGGTACTGGAGCTAATGGCTGTGGGGATGCTTTTGCGGTATCTATTAATACTGCAACTCTAGGGCCTAAACCTGTAGATGTTTTAGGTACGGCTATTTCTCCTGAAACCCCTTGGGTGATTCTACACGATCCCCCAGGTGATGGTAGTTATAGTTATTTTGAAGAAAACAAAAAAATATGTCGGCAAACGACTTTGGAATATGATAAAGGCGGAGAGGCCGGAGGATATGCTTCCGCCAAAATAGGCGCGAAAGGATCTGTAGGTGGAGGTTTTATCGTAGAAGCCTCAACCGATTTTGAAGCCTACGTAGAAACGACGGCCAGTTTTAATGCGGGAGCGCGTAAGACAGGTACAAAAACCTACGAAACGTGCCTCGATTTTTCATCCCGTTTTCAAACTTCTGGTTTTGCTCCCAATTCACAAGCAGCGATTACTGGTGAAAATAAGGATCAGGATATTTTTATCGGTATGGGTACGGTTTATAAGTTCGGTGAATTTGATGACTTTATCATTGATAATGGTTTAAATCGGGTCGTGGCTGAAAAAGGTCTGATGTTTGCACCTGCCAGTTTTACACAATTTATCCGTACGGAAGAGTCGATTAAAGAAGATATTATCGCCCAAAGAGCAGCCCATAATAATGCTAGTCTAGATGGTCATACCCGTGCTAAAGCACTTGCACAGGCTAATGCATGGGAAAAGATTTTGGAGCAAAATAATCTCAATAAACAACAAGCAGAAGTTGTACCAGCATTTCAAAATCAAGCGTATGATGCTGGTCCTACCGTCGATCAAAAATGGACTACCACCATTACCGAAACTAATGCCATCGAAACTGAAATTTACTTTGAGAGTAAGTTAGCCATTGACGGAAAAGCAGAAGTGGCAGGTTCAGGTGTCAGTGCTGGAGGATATGTCATGGGCCGGACGAGTAGAACTCAATCCAATTCTGGAACTTCTGAAGATACTCAAGCTATTGGCTATCATCTTGAAGATGATGACGTAGGTACCGATAAGTTCTTTATTGATGTTAAAAAAGATAAAAAATATGGTACGCCTGTATTTGAGTTAGATCCTCAGTCTATCACTAGTTGTCCTTATGAGGGCGGCATCAAAGCCAACCAACCAGATTTGACTGCCGATGATGAAAGTGGAATTCCACAAGAAGTCGTTGAATACCACACTTGGCCAGGTAATACTATCTCCATTCCTCTGAATATTTGTAACCTCAGCCCGCTAGAGCGCAAATATGAAATCAAACTTAATTCTGGCACTAATGTAAACAACGCTGAAATCAAACTCGGTGGTGCAATCTTAGACAGTAGCAATCCTGCCAGCTATACGGTAGCCGCAAAAAACGGTAATACCAAAAGCTGCTTTACCAACAGCGGTGATAAACCGAAATTACTCATCAGCCAACCTGCTAACGTTGCTAATTCAGGAACAGAATTTAAAGACATTACTTTATCGCTTTATAATTGTGAAAAAGAATTTTTTGACGAAATCAAAATTAGCGTCTATTTCGATCAACTCGATCCCGAAAGAGACGAAGACCGCGACGGGATTAAAAATAAAGATGATAATTGCCCTGAACTCGCAGGACGGGGGTTTTATTTTGATGGAGTAGATGATAACTTTGAAATAAATAGTGGTCTTGGTAATTTTAAAAATGATGACTTCGCGTTTGAAATGTGGCTAAAGGTTAAAACGGAAGATTTGCCTAGTATGAACAATCTACGTTCTATACTTTCTAAACAGAGTGGATGCGGGACAAACAGTACTAACTTTTGGAGTCTTGATATTAATGCGTCTAGCGAATTAGTTCTCTCAATGGTATCTTTAAATGTTAGTCCAGTTTCGTACAATTCTGTTAAATCAAACGCTCGAATTGGAGATGGGGAGTGGCACCATATAGCCATTGCAAGAAGCAATCGTCGCTTAACGATGTACATTGATGGAAATTTTGACAATAGCACCTTTTTTAACCCTAGTAATCTCGACAATAGTGATCCGCTACGTATTGGAGGAGGTTCATGTGATATATTAAGTGGGAATCCCAATGGCTTCTTCAAAGGAGAGATTGATGAATTACGTTTTTATGACCACGCAATTTTTGGATCACAGATTACTACATATATGTTAAAAGAAATAAAAAGTGATTTTAGTAATCTAGTGGCTTATTATAACTTCGAACATGGCAAAGTAAACCAAGCCAATACCAATGTCAAAACCTTAACCGATCAAACTGGAAATAATCACAATGCCGTTTTACACAATGCACTATTATTAGGAAGTATTAGCAACTGGACATATGGAGCAAAAGTTTCGCACTATGATGGTAATGGAAATGGTATCGGCGATATTTGTGAACAATCAACAGAAGGAGCTCTAGCATTAGAGTGGATAGATTTTAATGTGTATCTGAATCCACAAAATGCCTCAGTCGTACAATGGACGGTACAAGCAATAGAAAATGTTTCACATTTTGTTGTAGAATATAGCACAGATGCGCAACAATGGCAGGCTATCGGTGAAGTGATGGGTAAAGGAGAAAAGCACGAAGTACAAACTTACCAATTCGTAGATACCCAACCAAGCAAAGGTATCAACTACTACCGCATTAAAGAAGTCGAAATGGATGGTAAAGAAAATCTATCTAACATTAAAAAGTTATGGTTAGAAACTGCGGCGGTAGCCATGCGTGTTTTCCCGAATCCGACCACCAACGAATTGAATATCACTGCCTCAGACCTCACCGAAAGCGCAACTACCCTGCGGTTATTTGACCTTGTAGGAAAAGTCGTTTTCCAACAACATTTAAACCCCAATAATACCCATCTACAAACGACCATAAACTTGTCCAGCCTGCCTACAGGTATTTACACTTTACAGTTACAAAATGACGGACAAGCACGCACCCAAAGAGTAATTAAGCAATAGAAAACTAGTTTAAACCCAAAGTAGTTTTTAGCCTAGCGGAATAGCAAATTGCTATTCCGCTAATTGGCTATTTGAGCAAGTCTTTGAAAAAAAACAACCAAATATCTGCATGAGATAAAAAAATGGCAGATATGAGGACTTTTTTGGCAGATATGGGGACTTCGGGCACTTGGTTAGCCTCTAATTATTAATTAACTTTGTTACAGACAAAGAAAGATACATCACCCTTTTTTTATTCCAATTAACGCGACTCTTTTTTTGAATTGACACCTATCTATCGTTCCACTCCATTAGAATTTTTACAACATATTTTTCGGCTGCTTAATCAGGCTGTACCATTGATTTTATTATCAATAGCTACGACTTGCTACTCAGCACCATTGTACTTGTAATCGGCTATTCTAGCTTGAATTATGGCATTATGTATAATCAATTGACATTATAAACACAGGCTTTGCAATGCCCATAAGATAAGTGATTTAGCAGCATTACAAGAAAGTAATATATCACCTAAGACACGTACCAAAAGATTAATACAACAGTAGAAAATTAGTTTAAACCAAGCATTTTTTAAGCCTTGAGAAGGAGTTAAATACTCCTTCTCAAACTGGCTCTTTTTTATCCCAACAACAGCAAATGAAATAAGAATTAACTCTGATTTTTAACTTAATTATTTCCTCTACCATGAAGTACACTTACATAAAAACTATACTAAAAAACAACCCCCATTTCAACCTGATCCAGCCCTATCGCAGTCTATTTCTTATGCTACTGCTCAGTTTGATAAGTTCCTTCGCGCATGCGAATACACCAATCAATGATACCGCAGAACCACCCGTCATTGCTGGGCCACACGCCTTAGATTTTGATGCCAGTGACGATTACATCAACGTTCCTTTTATCACGCCTTCTCCAGCGATGACTATTGAAGCTTGGATAGAAATCACTTCTGCTGACCAAAACCTCCGTACTGTAATTAGTTGGTCTGACGGCGATGGAAGTCATTATTTCCAAATTCGCTCTTGGTCGCATTTTATCTACTTTGAAGAAGTAGGTGGAAATGGTTTTGTCCAACGCGCTTCTTTTGTACCGGGTGGTGATGGAGCGCATCATATCGCAGTCGTAAAAACAGCGGCAAGTACCAATAATATGTTGCTCTACATAGATGGCGTACTCAGTGGTCCAGATAGAACAGGTGGTAGTTTTACGGGTTTAGATGAAGTAAATATTGGTGCATTAAAAAGGTTCAACTCCTACTCTAATTACTACATGGGAGAGTTGGATGAAATCCGCGTCTGGAATTATGACCGCTGTCTGGAAGAAATTATGGCACAAAAAGATTGCGAATTGACGGGTAATGAACCTGGTTTGGAATTATATTATAATTTCAATCAAGGCACAGCGGCAGGTGACAATACGGGCGAAACTGCGCTGGATGATTTATCTCCCAACAATAACAACGGTACATTTAATAATTTCACCTTAGATGGTGCGACTTCTAATTTTATCACTGCTGCCAATAGCGTAAGTGGTGCGTGTACTGCTGCTCCTTTGAGCGAAATCAATGTAACGGGCATGAGTATGAATATTGCCAGCGGCGATGATTTGCCCGATGTACTCGACGGAACAGATTTTGGCATTACGCCCATCAATACGCCCACTACCAATACGTTCAAAATTAAAAATTTAGGGGCAGCCGATTTAGAAATTACTGCTATCACATTAAGCAATAGTACCCAATTTAGCTTACCTATGGGTTTGTCCCTCCCGCTGACCATTACACCCGCGACGAGTTTTGATTTAGACATCACTTTTCAAGCAGCAACGGCGGGGTTATTTGAATCTGATTTGACTATCACCAACGATGATTGTAATGAAGCGAGTTATACCTTCGCGCTACTCGGAAAAGACGCTCCAATTGATGAAGACATGATGCATTTTGATGGGACAGATGACTACATCGACGTTCCCTATTTTGCACTGGATTTCAGCAGCATGGCCGTAGAGGGCTGGGTATATTTTGATGTAAATGATTTCAATAGCCGAACAGTAGTTGGCTGGTCAGGTAGTGATGGTAGTTACGCTTATTCATATATGCGTGGCTCGACCTTATATTGGGAGGAAAATGATACAAATTCTAGTGGCTCTTCTAGTGCCTTTTCCATTAGCAGCGGATGGCATCACATTGCCTTCGTTAAAAAGCCAAGCCCTACGGATAATCTATTAATTTATATAGATGGCGATTTAGAAAGGACTAGTACATCTAATACCAACCTAACGACTTTGGATGCTTTGACGCTGTGTGCACGCCAATCCAATGGTAATTATTCCCAATACTATTCAAACGCAATGGATGAAATCCGTATCTGGAATTACGACCGTTGTGAAGAAGAAATCCTAGCGCAAAAAGACTGTGAATTATTAGGTACAGAAGTAGGTTTACAATTATATTATGACTTCAATGAAGGACTTACGGCTGGCGACAATACTGCCCTAACTTCCGTTACGGATGGCTCGCCCAATTCCAATAATGGAACATTAAATAATTTCACTTTAGATGGAATGACCTCCAATTTTATCGGAGCAACGAACGGCGTGCGCGGCGCGTGTATGTCTTTAGCTTTAGCTGAAATCAATGTAACAGGATTGGGAATGAATATTAATTCTGGTGACGATAGTCCAAGTACAGCGGACGGAACCGACTACGGTATTATCACCTCAGGTAATAGCGCCATGCAAACGTTTACCATTGAAAATACGGGTACAGCAGATTTGAATATCACCGATATCCAATTGGATAATCCCGCGCAATTTACCTTTCCCGCGCAGACTTTTCCGCTAGTCATCGCGCCAAATATGGACTTTGATTTAGTTGTCACTTACACCCCACAATTCGCGGGCACAAATACGACCACCGTAACGATTAGCAATGACGATTGTAGCGAAAGCGAATATACGTTTACGTTAAGTGGCGCAGATTGTTCGGGGGCTTATCAAATCAAAAGTATTATCAACAGATTTTGCCCTGGAGAAACCAATGGTAGTATTGATCTAACCATCACCCCAGCAGGTGGTGATCCTAATTATTCTGTTGCTTGGAGCAATATGGAAACCACGGAAGACTTGATGAATTTAAGCGCAGGTACTTACACCGTTTCCGTTACGGAAATGGCAGGGCAATCTTGTCAGGTGACCAAAAGCTTTGACATTTACGAGCATCTTGCACCTGACCTTTCAGCAGCGACGCTTTCTGCCAATGATGTTTGTAATGTAGATAACGTCCAACTGACCATTGATCAACTTCCCTGGCAAAACTTCGATCTAGATCCAATAACTGGTCTTGCCGCCTTTATCGAAGAAGTAGTTGATTTGAATAATGACCAACTCATGGATTATGTGTATTCGGACAACAATGAATTGTATTGGGTGCCTAATGCCAGTGGTAATAATTTCGGTACAGCACAACTCATTGATGATGACTATAATAATAATAGTTTTTCTGCTGGTCGAGTAGAATCAGGCGATATGAATGGAGATAACAAACCCGATCTAATTGGTAAGAATAGTTATGGTCAAGTCGTCTGGTACGAAAACGATGGCAGTGGTATCTTTACCAAACACACTATCACGAGTACAGGTTTTGCACCTAGTCCAATTATCGTTGATGTGGACGGACAAAATGGCTTGGATATCATGCTGGGAGATGGGATTGCTAACGGTTCTGAGGTCGCTTGGCTACAAAACGATGGTAGCGGTAATTTTACGGGCATTGATATTCTTTCTGCTACTAGTCCGCGCAGTAGTCAGCTATTTCCTATAGATTATGACCGTGATGGCGATATGGATTTTCTTTATAATCATTCTATTGATAATAATGGAACAGAAACCGAAAATCTAACGCTGCTAATCAATGATGGATCGCAGAATTTCACTACTCAAATTATCAATACAGAAGTAGTTGATCAATTTGAAAGTTATGTTTATTACGGCGCGCTAATCATTCAAGATATTGATCAGGATGGTTGGGAAGACATTGTATTTTATCAGGAAGAACCTATATCTTCTTTCTCTAGTCGTTACATTGTGTATTGGTTGAAAAATGTAAATGGTACTTTTGCTACCAAGCAGGAACTGTACCGCAACGGTTCTATTATGAGGGATATTAAATTCGCGGATTGGGATGCAGATGGGCAAGAAGATATATTTGTTGGAATCGGTGGACGCTTAGTGGTCTTGAAAAAAACGGGCGCAACGACTTACCAAGAAGTAGTCAATCATCCTAGTTCTGGTGCTAGCTTTTTAGATCTTCATGTAAAAGATATTGATCAGGATGGCGGATTTGAAGTATTCGTCAATCAAATCTTTGCGCAAGCTGGTGCTTCTTTCTTTGAATTATTGTACTTGGAGGACATCGCTGTCCTAGAAAACCCGTTTGACCTCACTTATAACATCAACAGTGGCAGCGATCAACTACTCGAAGATCAAAATCGATCGTTTGCTAATGCTTACCCACAGATAATGAACCTGACCGACGCAGGAACGATAACCGTAAACATTACCGAAATCGTCCCAGCTACGGGTTGTCCAGTAACCACCAATCTGACTACCGATTTCAATCGCATTGCCTTTGATGTGACTTCTGCAATCACGCCCATGGACGAGTGTGCTGTCAATAACGATGGCGCAATTGACATTACCGCCACGGTAACGGGTAGTACCGAAACCCTAACTTATCAATGGTTTGATCCCCAAACTTCTACCACCGATGAAGATCGAACTGGATTAAGTGATGGAAGCTACCGCGTTCGCGTAGGTGCAGGTAACTGTTTTAATTTTTCCAACCACGCTGTGGGCGATGTAGAAGCACCTACAGCCAAAGCCAAAGATTACACGGTCGGGCTCAATGGCGCAATGGATGTTACCGTAAGCGGAGCAGATATTGACGATACTTCTACCGATAATTGTAGCATCGCGACTTACGAATGTATGTTGCCCAATGGTGATCCTTGTACATTTGCCAATACAGGTGATTACGATGTCGTACTAAAAGTAACAGATGATGCTGGTTTAGAAAATACTGCTACCGCAACGGTTACCGTTGAAGCCAGTTCATTAGCAATTGACGCGCGTAGCTTTACCGCACAAGTCATCGAGCAGGAAAGTCACTTGCAATGGTCAGTGATTTCTAGCGTTGATTTATCGCATTTCGTTGTAGAACATAGCGTAGATGCAAAAAACTGGCAAGCCATCGGCGAAGTCGTTGTAAGCACAGAAAATAACAATCAAAAAACTTATCAATTCGTTGATACAAATCCAAGTAAAGGTATCAATTACTACCGCATCCAAGAGGTCACTTTAGCAGGCAAAACGAGCTATTCTACCATTAAAAAATTATGGTTAGAAACTGCAAACGCCGCCCTCCGCGTGTTCCCTAATCCGACCAGCGGCGAACTAACAATTACTGCTACCAATCTGTCCGAAACCTCGACTGTTATTACGGTATTTGATTTGGTTGGAAAAGTAATTTATCAGCAACAACTCGTGCCTACGGCTGCTTTTCAGCAAACCATTCAGCTAAACAACTTGCCACAAGGTATCTATACTATTCAGTTAGAAAACGCAGGGCAAGTACGTACGAATCGAGTGATTAAACAGTAAGAATTCGGAGGAGAAAAAAGAGAAGTGGGTGCA
>JBGCES010000357.1:0-1273 GCA_045106545.1 Saprospiraceae bacterium | reverse complement strand
GACATCATTATTAATGATAATCCGTTGCCGCGTTCCGTTACGATACGTAATAATCCGACCACCTTGCTATTTGCTACCAATCAGGACGACGTAGTCAGCTTTGTTCACCGTACTCATGGTCGCACGTTTTCAAATGTGATTCGTAATAATCGGCTTTTTTATCCGCCTACGCGTAGCGTTTTTGATTTTCGGAATCGAGATGAATGCGGTGAAATTTGCGATAACGAAATTGACGATGACGGTGATGGATTGATTGATTGTTTTGACCCCGATTGTTGTGGAAGGGCAGCTTGTAACAACTTTTATTTCCCTGTTTGTGAACCCTCAGAATGTACTTTTGAGACAGAGCAAGCCTTTGATGTTTCCCGACTGGAAGTGCTGCATCATTTACCTGCCGCTGCGCCGCATACGATGCCCGTCATCGGAGATATGAACGGCGATGGACTAACCGAAATAGTGGCGAAAGCTGCGCCCCTGTTGAATCCTGAGTCCAATCAGCCGCTAACTAAAGATTTGGTTGTTTATAATATTAACGGCACGACTCCGAGTCATATCACGATAGAAACACCCGAAATAGATGTAGTTAGTACGCACGTAATCGTAGATGTGGATCGCGATGGATTGGCAGAAATCTACTTTATGGCGGCGAGTTCTGCTCGGAATGCTAACTATCGCCCAACTGGGATGACGACCCCCAGTAACGTCAAGCGAAAACTATTTTGTTATGAACAGATTGGTGACGAATTTCAATTCAAATGGGAGAGTAGCGATACGGTGCGTGGAATACGTCCATATAGCCTTTCTGCTGCTGATTTAAATAGCGACGGCGAAGTGGAATTAATTATTGGCGATCAAATTTTTCAAGCGCAAGACGGACAATATTTGACGCGCGTACCAGGCGGTTTTCTACCCACCGCCCAAACGTTAATTGCTGCGGATGTGTTACCCGATGACCACTGTGCAGATTGTGCAGGATTGGAACTGATCGGCAACGGGCGTGTCTATTCCGTTACACTTGATCCATTATCTCCCGCTGCTAGTTATTGTAGATTGGAAGGTAGGAGTGGCTTGGTTTTGCAAAATTATACTTCTGTTGCTGATTTTGATTTGGATGGAGATCTGGATGCACTATTTTATGTCGAAGAGTCCTTAGAAAATTCTACTAAGCTAGTAATTTGGGATATTCAAAATACGGATGAAGTTCGTAGTGGTGTGCTTACTTTTGGGGATGCAGGGCTATTGGCAGCTGCCGTTGGTGATATTACGCCCGACC
>JBGCES010000356.1:0-7715 GCA_045106545.1 Saprospiraceae bacterium | reverse complement strand
TTGGTTAAAAAATAACTTCCCCTTTTGAATTTTTCAATTAGCCTGCCCCGAAGAATTTCGGGGATAAATTTCTGAATAAAAACCATTCATTCAAGAAATTAATCATTTGAAAAATCGGGAAGTTATTTTTTAACGGTTACTTAGTTCTTATAAAAATTCTGTAAAAAGGTTAGCCAAAAATCTTCTCAACGCTACCCTGCGGTCGCTTTCTCGAACAATTTTATGTCTGACACAGAATTTGTATAAGAACGTTGATTTTTGTGTTGAGGGTAGTTATGAAGAAAAGAGAAGACAGACCGCTTTGCTGACAGAGAACAGAAGCGGGGGAATTGATTTTTATGTGTCTGTCAATGAAATGGTCTGTCCTCTGTTTTCTGTCCTCTCAAATAAAAGGACTTGGCAAATGTGCGCCCAATAGCACCGCTTCAGCAATATCTTTCGATGAGTAAGGGTGAAATTTCGATTAATTTTATTAACAGACTCTTAACTAATACGTTAAAGCGAGGCAATAAACTTGTAATTTTGCAAAATTGTATTATTTTTGCTATCACAATATAATATATATAATCCTACCTAACATATCCATTTTTTATTTTTACTTTTTTCCCCCTCTAATATTTTATTACTACACGTTATTTCACCTTTTTTCTTAGATGGCTATTCCAGACGCTGGAAATTATAAAACCAATGTTTACAGCGTACTAGAGAGAGAACGAAATTTTTGTTTTTCGTCATTTGACGAAGTATGAGGATTTGTAACTTATCATTAAGAAAAATCGAAAGAAGACTACACAAGCACTAGTTTAATTTATACCAAGAACTTTTTTAGTCAAATAGACAACGTGTATTTTTTATTGACTATGGACAATGTATTTTGATAAAAATCACTTTTTGCATATACCTATAAATTTTACTTTTTCGTCAATATTTTAATACAGCGTTTCTAAAAACCTTTTACTTGAGATAAATTTTTTCACGCTTGCAATGTCTTAGACACGCTAAAGAATGGGATATAAAGAAGATTCAGAACACGGGATTTTGAGGGATGGATTTTTAATGAAAAATAATGAATGTGGGGTTCAAAAGATTTCATTACAATCAAATTCATCTATTCATACCTACTTACCTTACTATCAGATACTGACAATTTGCCTGGCATTCGTTTGTCTGATACTATCATCGTTGCCAATATCTGCCCAACAGATAATGATTCTCACCGACAAAGGAGAGGACTATTATGGTAGCGAAAGCATACCTTTAATTTCGGGACAAGTTGCTTCACCGACTGCTACCGAATTGACGCTACGGACTTACCGCGATTATATTACTTTTCAAGAAGACGTATATACTGCAAAGTTACATCGGGACGGCTCTTTTTCGTTTCTAAACGTTAAGATAGAACGTCCAACTGTTGGTTTGTTGACTTATAATGGCGAGCGAGTAGAAATCTACTTAGAGCCTGATAATCAATTGTTTGTAACTTTCGATGGACGACAATTCTTACCTACTTTAGCTTTTAGCGGTACGGGAAGTGCGCATAATAATTATTTGACCAAGTCGCTTCAGCAGTTTTATAAAAATAGCACCGAATCGCTCAATTATGAAATGACTCAGCGGGGTGCTACAGATTTTAGAGATTATTTAGATGGCTTACGAGCTGAAAAATTAGCGTTTTATCAGCAAGAGGTAGCTCAATATGCGGATGATTATTCTTCGAATTTTCAAGCATTTGCTCAGTCGGATATTGATTATTGGTGGGCATATCACTTAATGCGTTATCGCCACGAGTATCCTGCAGCGCAAGGCATACCTGCCCCTATGACCTTACCTACGCCTTACTATAACTTCCTCGATTCTATTCAGATTAGTAACGACGACGCCTTATTAAATAAGTATTACATTCATTTTCTAGATGCTTTCTTCAATTTCGTAAAAGAAAATCCAACCGAACTCTGCGAAAGAGAAAATCTAGATCATTTACGTAAAGTAAAAAATAACACCTACGGCTTAATCGCTGGTCCCTTCAATTATCCAGTAATTGTACCTATTCAAGAAGGTGTGAAAGTGCAAGTAACCGCTAATCCTGCTGCTGAATGGCAACCCACACTCTATCAAGATAGCTTACACGTTTGGTTGGCGAAGACTGATTTGAAACCTTACGATGTAGAGCAAGAAGAAATCAATGTTGTTAATACACGAACGGTAGAACATATTCGAAGTCGAGTAGAATTGTATGGAGTCGTTCGTTTTGAGCAACTTGAAGTTCGTAAAGATCCTTATCAGAAGCCATTTTTTGTCAAGCTAAATGAAGGTGATAAAGTTGATTTAGCATATAATCGCACTAAAGAGCGAATTTCTTACAAATTAGCAGAAACGACTTACAGCGATTATTTTATCAAAATTCGTTTGGCAGATGGACAGGAAGGTTGGGTATTGCAGGGCGCTATTGATACAAAAGAACGGATTGAAGAAGTACGCGAAACAGAGGAAATTGCTGTTTCTATTGCACCTAAAACGTACAATAACGCACGTAAATATTTAGATCAAGAAGTTTTGAATTACGTTTTGGCAAAAGACATTTACCAGCGGGCAGGTGAAACTTCTACCACTCAACTTCGCAAAGAAATCGAAGACTTACTTACTTTAAGTAATTCAGAACGCTATAATATTATTGCAAAAAGTGCCTACGATCGTGCAGTAAATGGTACACATGCGCGTCCAAAGACCGTCGCTTTAAAGCAGATGGATTCAGATGTAAATGTGGCAAGTTTAGCCTTTAGTGAAAGTTTTGCGGAATATTTGCCCGAAGTTAAAGAACAGCCTTCCCGCATGAATCTGGTTAAAAAGGCAAACCGCCCAGTATTTAACCCATCAGAATATGCGGAAATAGAGTTACCAAAAACGAATAATCAAGCTCAGTTAGTAAATATCAAGGGGGAAATCCCTGTGCGTTCGCGGACAAAACTAGAGTTGATTATCTATCTTGATCCAATTGTTTATCAGGAAGCGAACTATTTGCTAAAACCTAATAAAGAAGGAATATTTGCTGCTCAATTTGAATTGACAGAACCAGTGACTGGTGAACTCCGCTACGGAGAGCAAATACTGCCCGTTTATCTTGAGCCAGGTGATGAATTATCTTTGAGCTTTGACCCACAGCAATTTGAGCAAACGCTAAAATTTAGTGGACAAGGTGCAGCAAATAATAATTACCTAAAAGAAAATCGCGTTGCTTTGCGCAAAATCCAAAAGGATGTGAATACCAATGTGCGTTACGTTAGTCCTACCGCCTATCGCCAGTTTATGGATAAAGCACGTGGTCAACGCAATGACTTCTTTACCAATCATGCTGCTCAAGAGGCATTTTCTAAAAGTTTTCGCGCTTTCGCGCAAGCAGATATTGATTACTGGTATGGATTCTATTTACTAAATTATGCTTGGGAGCATCCGTTGTATAACGATCAACCTGCGCCCATGACAATGCCTGCTGATTATTACGATTTTACCCAGCAACTTCCGTTAAACAAGAACGGTATTCTCACTAATAAGTACTACACATTTTATGTTGACCAATATTTGGCTTACGAATTAGAACAAGCTGATAATCAAGGTGTTGGCGATTTAGAAATAGCGAAAAAATTACTAAAAGAAGAACCACTTTTTTATTATCAAACGAAATTATTGGTAGCTAGCTGTCGTCGTGGACAGTCACGCGAAGCCGGTTGGGTCATTCAGGATTTTGTAAAAAACTGTCCTTATTCTACCTTCAACCAAGTATTGAGCGACACTTATCATCGTTCGCGTGGACTATTGGAAGGTACGAATGCGCCTGACTTCACCTTAGCAGATGCAGATGGAAATTCAGTGGGTTTAAGCGATTATAAAGGCAAAGTGGTTTTTATTGATTTCTGGGCGACTTGGTGTGCGCCTTGTCTCCGTTACATGCGTAATACGCAGCGAATGACTCAGCAATTTGCTGATGATGATGTTGTGTTTTTATACATCTCCTTGGATCGCAACAAAGAGGTGTGGGAACGCCACATTGCTGCAAAAAAACTACACGGAACACACTTGACAGCTGGAAACGGTAGCGGTTATCAATCACATATTGCACAACTCTATCGGGTGAAGCAATTGCCAACCTACGTATTGATTGACCGCGATGGAAAAGTAGCCATCAGCCCTGAAAATATGCCTAACACCGCAGAGTTAACAGGCGCGATTAGTCGATTGTTGACGCAGAATTAGATGAACGATGAACGATGAACGGTAGAAGGTGGACAGTGGACGGCTTTGCGTGATATAAAAAAAGGGTAGCAATTTTCATGTGAAAATTGTTACCCTTTTTTTGTTTAGGCGGTATGGCTAGAGTAGAGCTTTCTGCTCTAGCTTTTCTAAAACAAAGGGGATGATATCATAATGAAACCATCCCCTTGCTATTTTCTAACTGATTAATATTTAAGACTGTACAAAGTTTTCGGGATAAAAAAATCTGTCTCTGTAAGACGCTAATTTTCTATATTTTTGTCGCTCACAACCTACTTGAATCATGACAATCTGCGTCTTTCTGCGTCAATAAAAAGCTGTTTTCGAGACTTGGTTTAATTTCGTTACTCGTTATGACAGACAAGAATGTCTGTCCTCCATTATTTCCGCTGGTACCAGAAGTATTCTCTTCCACCTTCAATCAAGGTTGTAGGATCATCGTGCTGCTCCCGTACTTGCTGCTGATGTTTAACCAACTCGCCGCCTTTCACTTGAAAAGGAAATTCTGATAATTTACCATCTATGTAAACTTTCATATTATAATTTCCATCCCTTAAATCAGACTTTAAAAAATTAGCGGGACGACCATGAGGATCTTTACGTGATACGTGAACGATATTCATATTTTGCCTTGCCCACTGTCCGCGCGTAGTGGTGTTGGTGTAAGGTTCGCCATGTGGACCTGACTTCCAATGCTCGCGCCCACTGCTACGGCGATTATCATGAAAACCTACTTTTTGCCCATTATAGAATAACTCACAGCGGTAAGTATATTCACCCGCTTCGGTAATGCGATTCTTTACTTTTGTACTGCGGTGCGTCGCATATGTGTACCACATCAAACTGTTATCATCATCTTCATCAATGTCTAGCGCGTTCCACTCTTCCCACGGACCAGCTAAGAAGTACATTTCTTTGAGTTGTGAGTAAGGATCGTCACTGACTTTCTTTTCTACTTTAAATGGAAACTGATAAATCAAT
Organism: Saprospiraceae bacterium; assembly: GCA_045106545.1. GTDB lineage: Bacteria > Bacteroidota > Bacteroidia > Chitinophagales > Saprospiraceae > JBGCES01. The sequence continues at coordinate 2,468 of JBGCES010000356.1, read as the reverse complement.
TCATTAAAAACGGAATATTTTAAAATGTAATCACCTTCTTTTAACTTAGTCGGAATAATGCCTGGTTGCTTGGGTCTGAGTTTGTACATCGGTGCAAGGTCATCTACCGTAGCGAAGGTGTAGCCCTTAATTTTCTTTTCTTTTCCACCTTCCACTTTGACCAATTCTCCAGTCACGTAAACGTTGTTATTGTATCTAATTTTTTTGCCTTTCACGGTCTGTGGTGGTAGAAAAGCCGCGATATGACCATTGAACTCAAACGTCCCATCTACCTTCATATCCATTTTGAGGTGATCGAGCAGAGACTCCATCGTCATTGCGGGACTTGGCGCAGCTTCCCAGTCGGGTTTGACGGAGTTACGAACGATTAGATTTTTAGCTTTTCCAGCTAGAACGGTTTGAATTTGTCCATAGCTTTGATTGGGACATAAAGCGAGTAAGGCGACCACACTGCATAGGAGTGTGCGCAAATTTGTTAAAATCATTGTTTTAGTATATTTGAAAGGAGGCTTACGGTTGACGGTAGAAGTTGGACGGTACTTTCTACGAATGCACTATAGCCTCCAATGAATGAAATTAATTCTTATGAGGGGTCAGGAGTGGGTCTGACTTCTGACAACAAAGTGGTCTGACTTCTGTCCTCTTTCTATTCACACGGTATTTTCTGAATCGGTAAACTCTCGTCGATAAAGATTTTACCGTAGCCGTTGACGGTGACGTTTTGGCGATAAATGTGTCGTTGATATGAGCAGTTGCCTGCGCTATCTTTATACAAGACTACTCCAAAGCGTTGGCGGTGTGTTGGATTGCCAATGTGATTTTTTTGTACTGCCCAACCCCGACTATTAAGAATGGTTTTGGTAATGGTGTAATTTCCTGCAAGTGGATGAGCGAGTTGGTAAAACGCCTTTTCCAGCGTAGGATTTGTCTCCAGTGTAGCAGGGATTCTAACTTTCTTAGCATCTGCCGCGCGTTGTTTTGCGACTTCGAGTCGTTCACTAGCAGCAGTAGTTGCACGATTTAATGCCTTTTCTGCCTTGCTTTTGAGTTGCTCAATTTCTGCTTGATTGGGATAGAGTTGCCCGAGTATTTTTAGGTACTGACGGGCATTGTTGACGATTTTTTTCATATCTACATTTGGGCTTTCTGCCATTGCCAGCGCATTATTAATGCGGGAAATAACCTGACGTTGGCGAAGTGTGATAGTGGGATTTTTGAGGTACATTTCCGCTGTTTTAAGTTGTGATTTTACGTTGCCGTGAACACTACGCTGTTGCGGAATATCAGCTTTAATTTCGTTAATTAATTGCGCGAATTCAGTTGCATTAAATTGATTCATATATTGCGCTACCTCTGCGGGTACAGTGGCATAATAAACCTCCACTGCAAATAATCGCTCTAGTTGAGTCAGGTTATTTTCTAAAATTTCCACCTTATTTGTAAAGCTATTATCATGCGTATTTTGTAATGCATGACTAGATGTACTGGAAGTTGTAGAATTAATGCTATTTAATTGATTATCAATTTGTTGTCTTAGTTTATTGACTTTTGATAATTCGGTTTGAATGTCATTTTTAAAACCATATTTGACTAATTTTCCACCGTAGCGTTCGGCATGTTTCAAACGTTTATCGGCGTTAACAGGGTCGTTGTTTTTATTTGATTCTGTGGCTTGCTCGTAATATTTGAGCATATTTTTATAATTGATGTTTTCGGTCGCGGGGCTCGTTTGGGCGATCAATAAATAGGGGAGAAGCGCGAGTATAAATAGTAGTTTTTTCATCGGTATGATATTGTGAAAAAGTCGTTTGGAAATAATAGAAAGTAATGAATAGTGTTGGGTTGTAAATGGGTAGAACAAATAGCGGAGGGAATAACTTTGATGTCTGCAAGTTAGGGTCAGTATGCGGGTGAACCAAGCGAGATTGAGGAAGTGGTATGAGGTTTTGATTAATTGGTAGAGCAAGGAATTATAAAGAAACGATTTATCAAAACTTGGTCTAAAATGATAGTTTTAGCTATAATGAACGCAGTGATATTTGACAGACAGGAATGTCTGTCCTCCAATAAAAAAACCACAGTCCGCGCTCCGTTGCGGACTGTGGCGAATTATACTCGCTTCAGTTAATAAAGTCTTTTGATGCGGTTGAATGAGAAATTAGCTCTTTGACATATTTTTCAACGCGTGAAATACTTTCCTACGATGTCTTTCAGACATCGCACGTATTAAGATTAAAATACGAACAATGTCTGAAAGACATTACTCGAAAATGCAAAATTTGTCAAAGAAGCGAAAAATATAAGTTCTCACTTGGTCAATTGAGGTCATATAAAAGAGGAAGATTTCTTGAAAAAATCACGGAGGAGCAGCAGACACTCCTCCGGTTCATAAGAGATAATTAAATCAATAATCGGCTACTAAGTAGTTAACCTAAAATAATCGACACATTTTGTGACGGTCTCTTTTT
>JBGCES010000355.1:0-8563 GCA_045106545.1 Saprospiraceae bacterium | reverse complement strand
GTTTGCTGGTGCCGAAGCCACCGCTGCGCAGCTACCATTTTTCACAATAGCTCGTACTTGCCACGTTCCTACTTTATTAAAGCAGCATTTGCTTGGCGCTCTATCACTTCCACCGCCGCCCCAGTTGGTCCAATTACCGCTTGGTGGTTTATATTCCCAACGTACTACCGTTCCAACGTAGCCCGTATTCAAGCGGTGAAGGGTGGATACGGAGTTAGTGCCTAAACAAATCGTTTGGTTAACGGGACTAACCGTTCCACCTACGGAACGACCGCCAGCGTCAAAACTATAACTCGGCGAACTACAGTTAACCGTATAATTACCGACAGTAGTAGTACCCACTTTGATGACCCATTTGTGTCCGTTAGTAGTACCTTGATTTTTCGTCGCCCCCCCGGCAATATGTCCGTAAGGACGTAACGTACCGTTGTCATTCCAAAATAATTCTGCTGTGCGGCAACCCGTATTTTTGAAAGCTACGGTGCAAGTAGCAGCATTCACATTAATCGTAAAGTTCTCGGTATTCGTACAACCATTGGGGTCGGTATAGGTTGCTTTCCATACGCCTTCATTAGCACTACCATCATTTACCGTAGGTAATAAGATCTGATCATTATTTACTCCATTTGTTCCACCGTGGAAGCTCCGTCCATCGGGACGCTTAAACTCAAACCGCCATTCGTTACTAAACTCTCCTCCAAAGTCCAATAAAACTTTGCTACCTGAACTGACCGTTACGGAATTACGTTCTTGAAATCCACCTCCGTTGACACTGATGAATTGACGTAAATCGGGTTTTGCATTGACCTTCACATTTGCTGGTGCTGAAGCTACCGCTGCACAGCTACCATTTTTCACAATGGCTCGTACTTGCCAAGTTCCTACTTTATTAAAACAGCATTTGCTTGGTGCTCTATCACTGCCACCGCCGCCCCAGTTGGTCCAATTACCGCTTGGTGCTTTGTATTCCCAACGTACTACTGTTCCAACGTAGCCCGTATTCAAGCGGTGAAGGGTGGATACGGAATTAGTGCCTAAACAAATCGTTTGATTAACGGGACTAACCGTTCCACCTACGGAACGACCGCCAGCGTCAAAACTATAACTCGGTGAACTACAGTTAACCGTATAATTACCGACAGTGGTAGTACCTACTTTGATGACCCATTTGTGTCCGTTAGTAGTGCCTTGATTCTTCGTTGCTCCTCCCGCAATGTGTCCATAAGCGCGGAGTGTGCCGTTATCATTCCAAAATAGCTCCGCTGTGCGGCAACCCGTATTTTTGAAAGCTACTGTACAAGTAGCATTACAACCTCCTGCATTGAAACTGTAAGTTGGTGAACTACAATTAACCGTGTAGTTACCCACCGTAGTACTACCTACCTTAATGACCCATTTATGTCCTTGAGTAGTACCCTGATTTTTTGTCGCTCCTGCTGCAATATGTCCGTATGCACGGAGTGTTCCGTTGTCATTCCAGAATAATTCTGCCGTGCGGCAACCCGTATTTTTGAAGGCTATCGTACAAGTAGTTGCTGGAGCGGTACACCCAGATCTTATATATAGGCTATGATAACTACCCGTAAAATTTACCGTGGCGGTTTGCGTACCATAGGAATCTTTACAATATACTCGCCCAGAAGTAGCACTAGGGTAAACATAAATGTAACCTCCAGCAGTAACATTTCCCATGTTGAAGGTTTGTCCAGTATAAGTCCCGTTTGCTTCAAAGCAGTAAACAGTTTGGTCACAAGAAGTTCTATTTCTGACGTAAACTCGTCCACTCAGTACCATATGTTCTACGGCAGGAAGAAGATTCATTGCTGCGAGTTCTGCATCGCTCACACTAATTGGCTGTTCTAGTGGTGTTTCATTAAAAAAATGCTCGGTAAGTAGGCAAGCTTTCTCGTTAAGATCACTCCCCATAGTAGGTAGAGTGAGTAATAGAAACAACGTAAATATTACACTGCTTTTAACTACTCTTCCAAACGAAGTAAGTTGTTGGTTCGTTCGCCAATCGCCTCTTAGTTCATCTGCTTTCCAAGTAGTACTCCTACTTTGGTAAAAAATTTTTTTCATAATTGAATGTTTATTTAAAATGTTTTGATTAAAAAAGAGGGTAGATTTAGATTATTTTTTCAGCATGGACAATACACAATAGGTTCTGTGAGGTTACACAGAATGCATCCTAAAGTCTAAGACTAAGGAATAGCAGTCTAAATAGCAGTATGTGATTTTTAGACTATTGTGAAAAATTATTAGTAGGTGATAACGAACAATGTAGTTTGTATCTCAATATCAAAAACTACTAAAGAGGGAGTAAAGGTTAAAAACTATCCATAGGGGAATGGGAAATGAAATAGTTTTTATTTGAGGGAGTGGTACTTAGGTACTTATTGTAAATAGAGAGGCAACAAGAACACTTTTGGAAAAGTACATGACAAAGGTAGTGCAAAAAAAAATTCCTCGAAATGATGTCACAAAATAAGGAAATGGTACATCAACATAGACTGATTAATAAGTAATTTATGCAATGAATACTTTATTTTATCCAAGAGATTAAAAGTAGTAATAATGGATAAAACAGTCATGATTTAGTCTATTCTTGCTTTTTTATTGAAAATAACCATTTTGTGACAGCAAAAAAAAAGACAAAAAGCTTAACGTATTATATTTGTAAATTATATCAAAGCTTAACTCAGCCAAAATATCATTGGAAAAGAGGCTATATTAATCAATAAGTAGGTTAAATTAGTTGTTTGAAAGATCAAAAGAGGGATAAGCTCGATTGAGTCATCCCTCCTATGTAAACAATTATTGATAGGTATTTAATGGCATCACTTTACTGAATAATTACTTCCTAATGCTCCCTTTCAGATGAAGAAAATAGGTACAAGAACTATAGTATCAGCTAGCAAAACAAAGAGGTATCTGTGGGGAAGTGGAAGTACTACTAAGTGAGAAAAAATCTTGAATTAGCAAAAGCCAAATTTAGAGATAAAAAAATAACGATAATTTTATCGCTAGATATGATATTGATCTATCCTAAATAAACGGTATATTTGTTGAGATAATAGCTTTTCATAAGCACTTAGTGTCAAATTATATTAAAGTTCACAATGGATCATCTATTTATGATTGTTAGTATTTTAATAATTTTTCACTATCCCCTTTCTAAAATCCTTTCTTTACTCCCTCTTTCTTAGATTTTGTGTTTTTATCTCCAAATTTAAATTGTTATAAAATAGGTTTTTAGTTTATAAGTATCAATTACATGTCTATAATAACAAAACAAGTGTTTATTATAACAAAATATATGTATCAAACGTTTAGTTAGTTAATTCTTATAAATAACACCTGCTGTGGCTAATTTAAACGCCTAACAACTAGCTTTTTTTTTTTTTTTTTCATATTTATTGAATTTTGTATAGTTTTTATTTTGATAAAATTTCATACTATGCCAATTTCCAACCTATCTAACATGCAAAGTATAACTATTTTAATTGTAGATGACGATTTAGATTTTTGCAATGTTCTGAAATTTCATTTAGAGACAATCGGCTATAAAAATATCGTTATTGCTCATAATATAAAAGATGGTCAATCGGCGGCACAAAGAGAAAAACCCGACCTTGCCATTTTAGATAATAAAAAAAAAAAAAATGAGTCTGGAATTGACCTAGGTAAATTCTTACGAATTAACTTTCCTTCTATTCCTATTATATTTATTACGAATAATTACAAAGAAGATGTGTATGAAGAGGCTATGCCAATCAGTCCTAAAGCCTTTCTTAATAAAGAATTATCTACCTTGAAAGTACGGCAGGCAGTGCAATCGGCTATCAATACTATATCAATAAATCAAACAGAAAACAGCCCAGTAGAAACGCCTATTTCGGAAGTTTTTATTAAAGTAGGAACGCATTATAAAAAGATCAATTTAGCAGAAGTAGAGTATTTTTTCTACGAAGACCGCCATGCTAATCTAATTTCTGATGGAGTTACTTATCCTTTGAATACTACCATGAAGAATCTAGCTCAATTTCTACCAAAGGAATTTTTCATTCAAGTGCATCAGTCTTTTATCGTTAATATTAAAAAAATCACTAAAATTAGTCTTTCCAATGGAGAGATAGAGTTAAGCGAAAAGACTATTCCAATTGGCAAAAAAAAAAAAAAAAGTGTACAAGAACGCTTACCCATATTGTTTTAATGGAAATGGTGTATTTGTGCAATGGTTTTGTCTCGTCAATTATTTTATAATCACACCATTTGACAACATTCAAACCGTAAATACTAAGGTTTGAAACGTATATTCCATCCCGTAGTACCGTAAAATTTAGGATAATTCATGTTCTCTATTCTCTAAAGTTATCGAAGAGATAGCTAAAATACACTCTTACCCTAATATTTAGTGGCAAATATCATTGATTCAACGAAAGGAAAATAATTCTTCATTATAAAATAAACATCCAATTTAGTCATTTGCTCTTCCATAACCTCAATTTAATCATTTGAGCGAAAATCACATCAGCTTAGGATAGATTTTTGGTAATTTATAAACTCACCTCCTTTACCTCTATCTCCTTTTCTCACCCTCTTTTTTTCTTCCTCCTTTTCTAATTCATGCAAACCAATAAATGGCGTTTGTTTTAGACTTATTATTTGAATATAAAAAAGTTTGATTCGTAAGCACTTTGATACTTTCCCTTTCTCCCCTCCATCTGACAAAGAACAAACTTAAATGGACATGAACACTAAACACTACTTGAACACTTTATTTTTTCTTATTATTCTTAGTCATTGGTCCATCGGACGCGAGGTGACTACAGAATCATCATTGCCTAATGCGATAGTAAGTAACATCAGTTGTCAAAACGCTGGGACTAATAGCGACTTACTCGATGATACATTTTCGTTTACGCTGACCGTGAATGGAATAAATGGAGGATGGACAGCTACTATTGACGGTACAACTGTTGCTTCGGGAAATAATGGAGAAAGTCGTACAGTTGGTAACTTTCTTATTTTGCAAGGTGCTCAAGAAGTGACCATCAGAAATACTCAAAATAGCCAATTAATTAGTACGCTGACCGTAGATCCGCCCTTCCCATGTTCTGATTGTGACGCTATCAGTCAATTGATTACTTGTAATAATCAATCCGTACAAATTGATATGCAAAATTCTACTAATAATTATACACACTTTCAATGGTACAAAAACGGAACTGTCATTCCTGATGCAAATAATGCAAGTATCACAGTAAACGAAAGTGGTTTGTATTCGATCCGTGCTAGTGATGATAGTAGCTTTAGGTGTTTTGACGAAATTGCTCAACCGATTGAATTGACTGTTGTTCCACCTCCCGTTGCCAGTCTTCAAGAACATACTTTTTGCCCCACGGGCATCTTTCAGATAAATATGCGGTCTGTTGATAATCTTCCTACGGAAACGTTTTCCATTATAGAAGATGCTAAGGATGGAAATTTGTCGCTCAGCGATAGTGGCTATTTATCCTATGTTCCTTCTAGTTACCAATGCGGTATAGATAGTTTTACCTATCAAGTTTACGAACCCTCAACTGGTTGTACTGCCAATGCCGTCTGTCGTTTGGTTATGGAAGATAATCTCGCACCTATGCTAACCAATATTCCTCCCGATATTACGATCAGTTGTGGTGATATATTAGCCGATCCGACTAATATCTTTGCTATTGATGAGTGTCCAGGAATAAACGTTCAGTTGGAAGAAGCTATCCCCGATATTACCACTTGTGATTATACCATTACCCGTACTTGGACAGCTACTGATCTATGCGGTAATTCTACCTCTTCCCAACAACGTATTATAGTATTAGATAATGAAGCACCTGACATTTATCGTATCCATCAGCTAGCTTCTGGGGTACAAATGATTGCGGGTAAGGCGAACGGAATATCTACCAATTGGCGACAGATAACCTTCCCTAAACCTTTTACTGATGTCCCTTTAGTATTTCTGCAACCCCAAAGCCAAAGTATCCCACTAGTTGCTAGATTAGATAATATAACCTTGACAGGGTTTCAAGTACGTATGCAAACCGAGGAAGCGAGTAATATTGATAATGTTTTACAAGATATTAATTGGGTCGCCGTCGAGGCAGGGACTAATGAAACGGACGATGCGTTTGTCGTAAGTACAGCAAGAGTAAGTCATACTAACCTAAGTCAAACGTTTCCTTTTACTTTTGATAATCCACCAGTGGTCGTTGCTCAGGTGCAGACCTACGATGGTATAGACCCTGTATTGGCTGCTATTCCTAGTATTGGTAGTGATGGGTTTGCGGTTCAGCTACTTGAAGAACAGTCATTGGATAGCGAAGTGACCCATGCCCGGGAAACAGTCGCTTACTGGGCGGCGGGTAATACTGGACAAATCAGTAATAGCGGAGGAGAATTGGTTGGTGAAACAGGATTACAAAATATTGGTTTTACGTGGACAGATTTGCCGACTACTATCACTTACCACAATCCGATATTATTAACCGCATTACCAAGTAACCCTAATGCGCGCTCAGTCGTCGTACAAACGCGTCAAAGTAGTGCAGGTACATTACAGGCGCGTTTGCTGCCTTGGAGCTTCCTTAGCAACATGACACCTTTCACAACTACTCTTAATTACGTGGTGATAGAAGGTAGTTTGCCATTATCGAATAACCTTGCCTGTACTGAATGGCAAAATGTATTAAATAGTTCGTCGGATATCATAGCTAGTGACTTATGCTCAGCCGCTACGCTACAAGTGGAAAATCAAATGATAGATTCCCTACAATCGCAGTTGAGCCTTAATCAACAGTGGCTAGCTACCGATGAATGTGGTAATCAGGCTGTCTATCATGTACAACTCGAATGTGATCATGCTGCTCTACAAGTTAAGGTGTTACTTCAGGGTGCATTATTAAACAATAATCATCCTACATGGATGCGGGACGACTTACGCCAACAAAACTTAATCCCAACGACTGAACCCTATAGTCAATTAAGTAAGTTTGGTACTGTTGAAAGTCCCGAATTCCAGCTGGATTCCGAACTACTCACCATTACAGGCGAGGACGCAGTAGTCGATTGGGTGTTAATCGAATTATGTGATCCAAGTGATCCTACGGTGGTGCTGGCAAACCAGCCTTTAATTTTACAACGCGATGGAGATGTGATTGGTCTGGACGGTAGTGATATAATCCGTTTTCTAAATTTTCCTCATGGCAACTACCATATTGCGGTACGTCATCGCAACCATTTAACGGTACGTACTCAAACACCCGTGGTTATAGGTGCTGAAATTCCCGTGGTAGATTTTATTCATGAAACTAATTTTATTTCCCGTACTCAGATACAGCTAACTGATGGGCGCAGGGCTATGTGGGCAGGTAATATCAACTCGGATAACTTAGTTATTTATCAAGGACCTCGCAACGATATCTTCGATATTCTCTATCGTATTCTGAGTTCGCCAGATAATGCAATAAGTAGTGCAAACTTTATTCAACCTGGATATTATACAAGTGACTTAAACCTAGATGGGCGTACCATTTACCAAGGTCCTAATAATGAACGGAAGGAATTGTTGTTTGAGATCATTCTACGCCACCCTGACAATCGTAATCTACTACCCAATTTTATTATTACTGATTGACAAAATAAAAAAACCAATATGTAATAAGTAGATAGACGTTAGAAATTAGACATTAGAAGTTAGATAAATCGTTGAATTTCAATTATCTAACGTCCAGCGTCTAACGTCTTAAATCTGTCAACCTACTTAAGTAAAAAATGTACAGATGTACAGACCATACTAATAATGGTAACAATGGATTTGTAACTAGCAAATTTATAAGACTTGTTCGTAAATAATAAACACGTATATGACAGTATATATTTCCGCTATTTACTTCCTGCGGGCGTGAGATCGCTATGCTAAGTTTAATCAAAAAAATACTTCAATAGAGGGACTATTCAAGGATTTTTTAAATCAAACTATCGAAAATATCTATTTGTCATATTCATATTCCTTATTTACGAACAAGTCTATAGTTTTTTTAGAAAAAATCTTTGAGTAGAAATTGATATAAAAATTGTCATTCTTTTTGACATAATTATTGAATTCTTTTAAAGATTACTTCTATTCTTTTCTCTCTTTCATCCTCCCTAAATTATTTTTTCAACTTAACATAATTCAATTTAACATGATCAACTCATCTAAACATTTAAAAGATCTAAACTTAAATCACTTAGCACTTTCAGGAGCTGAACAGAAAGAAATCGTTGGTGGACGAAGATATATTACTACCTGTCCTAATAAATTTCAACAAAAGCTCAGCGAGCTAAATGGTAAAGTAAGTAGCATGCATATAACTATGTCAAATGGAACATACTGCATTGAGTATTAATATGCCACAACACAATTTAAGTTCATCATAACCTTATCGAAAAGATGAAACAAAACGTTCTTTTTTGTAACTTATGATAATTGATTCGCTGCTTCCTACTCGCCCCTTGATAAATACTAATCATCAATGCGTTGAGG